>NZ_JBGNYC010000014.1:0-92084 GCF_051844275.1 Cellulosimicrobium sp. CpK407 | reverse complement strand
CTCGGCGAGTCGCGCGTCAGAAGAGGCGGGAGTCCACGTCGTCGACGCCGCGCATCGCGTCGTAGTCGAGGACGAGGCAGCCGATCCCCCGGTCCGTCGCGAGCACGCGCGCCTGGGGCTTGATCTCCTGCGCGGCGAACACGCCGCGCACGGGCGCGAGCAGCGGGTCGCGGTTGAGGAGCTCGAGGTACCGCGTGAGCTGCTCGACGCCGTCGATGTCGCCCCGGCGCTTGATCTCGACCGCGACGGTCGCCCCGGTCGCGTCCTTGGCGAGGATGTCCACCGGGCCGATCGCGGTCGGGTACTCCCGGCGGACGAGCGTGTGGCCCGACCCGAGCAGCTCGATCTGCGCGGCGAGCATCTCCTGCAGGTGCGCCTCGACGCCGTCCTTGACCAGCCCCGGGTCGATGCCGAGCTCGTGAGAGCTGTCGTGCTGGACCTCGTGGAGCTCGATCTCGAGGCGGTCGTCGCTCTTCGCGTGCTGCACGGCCCAGACCTCGGTCACGCCGCGCTCGCGCGCCTCCTCGGACGGCTCGCGCACCGCGAGCGAGCACGGCGGGCTCATCCAGTTGAGCGGCTTGTACGACCCGCCGTCGGAGTGCAGCAGCACGCTCCCGTCGGCCTTGACGATGAGCACGCGTGTCGCGAGCGGCAGGTGCGCCGAGAGACGGCCGGTGTAGCGGGCGGAGCAGCGGGCGACGACGAGACGCATGAGGCAGGTCCTCCGGGTCGGTGGTGGGCGGTCCGGGTCGCGGCGTCAGCCCACGGGCGACGCCTCAGACGACGACGTCGCGGCGGCCGGGCGGCGCGGCCTCCAGCCAGGAGGCCAGCCCCTCGTACGCGGCGCGCGACATCGTGAGCTCGAAGTCCTGACCGTGGTACCGGCACCGGACGAGGTAGGTGTCGGGCCCGTCGCCGGCGAACGGCTCGCGGCCCGCGATGACGAGGTCGTAGCGGGACCACGTCCGGGCGGGGCGGATCGACACCGACCACAGCCGCCACCAGTCGATGCGGCCGACGCCGTAGTGCGCGATGCCCGCGACCCAGGGCGCACCGGCCGCACCCGCGCGCCGCGCCCCGCACTCGAACGAGCCGACGCGGTGGGACAGGGCGCGCAGACGCCACGCCCCCAGCCCGATCGCGAGAAGGACGAGGACGAGCAGTCCGATCGCGAGCCAGGCCAGGGGCGTCATGGTCGTGCGAAGGTCAGCGGGCCGGTACGGACTCGACCGAGTCCGCGACGATCGTGACCTGGTTCGAGTCGACGGAGAGGAACCCTCCGGAGACGCGCACGTCGAGGGTCTCGCCCTCGGCCACGATGCGCACCGACCCCTCGCGCAGCACGGAGAGCAGCGGCGAGTGGTCCGCGAGGATGCCGATCTCACCGTCCGCCGCGGGGGCCGTGACCCGCTGTGCGCGGCCCGACCAGATCTTGCGGTCCGCCGCCACGAGGTCGACGTTCAGCTGTGCCACGGGAACTCCTTCATGGGCGGTTCATGCCCGGTGTGGTGTCCGGGACGACGCCCGGCCCGCGTGCCGCGGTCCGGGTCCGGGTGCGACGCCCGCGGGGCCGGACCGACCGGCCCGGCCCCGCGCGTGCGTCGGATCAGGCGCCGTACTCCTGCTGGATGCGCGCCCAGTTGCGCTCGAGGTCCTCGAGGCCACCGATGTTGTAGAAGGCCTGCTCGGCGATGTGGTCGAACTCGCCGTCCGCGATCTTCTTGAACGCCTCGATGGTCTCGCTCAGCGGCACGGTCGAGCCCGCGACGCCGGTGAACTTCTCGGCCATGTAGGTGTTCTGGGAGAGGAACTGCTGGATGCGGCGCGCACGCGCGACGACCGTCTTGTCCTCCTCCGAGAGCTCGTCCACGCCGAGGATCGCGATGATGTCCTGGAGCTCCTTGTTGCGCTGCAGGATCGACTTCACGCGCGTCGCGACGTCGTAGTGCTCCTGGCCCACGTAGCGCGGGTCGAGGATGCGGCTCGTCGACGCGAGCGGGTCCACGGCCGGGTACAGACCACGCGAGGCGATCTCACGCGAGAGCTCGGTCGTCGCGTCGAGGTGCGCGAACGTCGTCGCCGGCGCCGGGTCGGTGTAGTCGTCCGCCGGGACGTAGATCGCCTGGAGCGACGTGATCGAGTGACCACGCGTCGAGGTGATGCGCTCCTGGAGCAGACCCATCTCGTCCGCGAGGTTCGGCTGGTAGCCCACCGCGGAGGGCATGCGCCCGAGCAGCGTCGACACCTCGGAACCCGCCTGCGTGAAGCGGAAGATGTTGTCGATGAACAGCAGCACGTCCTGCTTCTTCACGTCGCGGAAGTACTCCGCCATCGTCAGCGCGGAGAGCGCGACGCGAAGACGCGTGCCCGGCGGCTCGTCCATCTGGCCGAAGACGAGGGCGGTCTTGTCGAAGACGCCCGCGTCCTCCATCTCGTGGATGAGGTCGTTGCCCTCACGCGTGCGCTCGCCGACGCCGGCGAACACCGAGACACCGCCGTGGTCCTGGGCGACGCGCTGGATCATCTCCTGGATGAGGACCGTCTTGCCGACGCCCGCACCGCCGAAGAGGCCGATCTTCCCACCCTGGACGTAGGGGGTCAGCAGGTCGATGACCTTGATGCCCGTCTCGAACATCGTGGTCTTCGACTCGAGCTGGTCGAACGCCGGGGGCTTGCGGTGGATCGGCCAGCGCTCGGTGATCTCGACCGTCTCGCCCGGAGCGGCGTTGAGCACGTCGCCCGTCACGTTGAAGACCTTGCCCTTGGTGACGTCGCCGACGGGGACGCTGATCGGCGCGCCCGTGTCCGTCACCTGGGCGCCGCGGACGAGGCCGTCGGTCGGCTTGAGGGCGATCGCGCGGATGAGCGAGTCGCCCAGGTGCTGGGCGACCTCGAGCGTGAGCGTGAAGGACTTCTCGCCCTCGCCCTGCGACGAGAGGTCGATCTCGACGGTCAGCGCGTTGTAGATGTCGGGGATGGCGTCCGCCGGGAACTCGATGTCCACGACGGGGCCGATCACACGAGCGACTCGGCCCACGCCGGGACCGCTGGAGTGCTCGACCTGTGCTTCCACGGTGGTGGCGGTCATTGCTGGCCTCGCTTCGCAGTGCCGGAGTGGTCCCCGGCGGTGTCGGTCAGGTTGTCGATGATGGTGCTGGCCGCGCGGGCCGTGCGGCCCGTCATGACGCCGCCAGGGCGTCGGCACCCGAGACGATCTCGCTGATCTCCTGGGTGATGTCCGCCTGACGCGCCTGGTTCGCCAGCCGCGTGTAGTTGCGGATGAGGTCCTCCGCGTTGTCCGTCGCCGTGTGCATCGCCCGCTGACGTGCCGCGAGCTCGGACGCCGCCGCCTCGAGGAGGCAGCTGAAGATCCGGCTGCGCACGTAGCGCGGGAGCAGCGCGTCGAGCACGGCCTCGGGCGAGGGCTCGAAGTCGTACAGCGGGAGCACGTCGTGCTTGCCCGCCGGGGCGACGCCCTCGACGACCTCGAGCGGGAGCATCCGCACGACGCGCGGGCGCTGCGTGACCATGTTGACGAACTGCGTGTAGACGATGTGCAGCTCGCTCACGCCACCCTCGGCGGCCGGGGCGAGGAACGCGCCCAGCAGGGCGTCCGCGATCTCCCCCGCGACCTCCGAGTTCGGCGCGTCCGACCCGTACGACCACGAGCCGGCGAGCTCGCGCCCGCGGAACGTGTAGTACGAGATGGCACGACGTCCGGCCGCGTAGAGCGCGACCTCCTTGCCCTCGGCCACGAGACGCTCGACGAGGCGCTCCGTCTCGCGGATGATCGACGCCGAGTAGGCGCCGGCCATGCCGCGGTCGGACGCGACGACGAGCACCGCCACGCGGTTGGTGTCCGTGCGCTCGCTGGTCAGCGGGTGCTTCGTCGACGTGTGCGTCGCGACGGCCGAGACCGCCCGGGTGATCGCCCGGGCGTACGGCGACGCGGCGGCCGTGCGGTCGCGCGCCTTGCCGATGCGCGACGCAGCGATGAGCTCCTGCGCGCGGAACATCTTCTTGAGCGACTGCGTCGACTTGATCCGCTGCTTGTAGACGCGCTGGGATCCGGCCATGCTCAGGCCCTCTTCTGCCGGACGATCTGCTCCTGCTCGATCTCCGTCTCGGCCTCGTCCTCGGTGTCGCCGCCGACGAGCGGCGAGCCGTCACCCTTGAGGAAGCCGGAGCGGAACGCGTCGACCGCCGCGGCGAGCTGCGACTCGGTCTCGTCCTCGAGCTTGCCGGACTCGGCGATCGTCGAGAGGACGTCCGTGTTGCGGCGCAGGTGGTCGAGCAGCTCGGACTCGAAGCGACGCACGTCCTCGACCGGGACGTCGTCGATCTTGCCCTTGGTGCCGGCCCAGATGGACGCGACCTGCTCCTCGACCGGGAACGGCGAGTACTGGCCCTGCTTGAGCAGCTCCATGAGGACCGCGCCGCGCTGCAGCTGGCCGCGCGAGGCCGCGTCGAGGTCGGACGCGAACATCGCGAACGCCTCGAGCGCACGGTACTGGGCGAGCTCGAGCTTCAGCGTGCCCGAGACCTTCTTCATCGCCTTGACCTGCGCGTCACCACCGACGCGTGACACCGAGATGCCGACGTCGACGGCGGGGCGCTGGTCCGCGTTGAACAGGTCGGACTGGAGGAAGATCTGGCCGTCCGTGATGGAGATGACGTTCGTCGGGATGTACGCCGACACGTCGTTCGCCTTGGTCTCGATGACCGGCAGGCCCGTCATCGAGCCGGCGCCGAGCTCGTCGGAGAGCTTCGCGCAACGCTCGAGGAGGCGGGAGTGCAGGTAGAAGACGTCACCCGGGTACGCCTCGCGGCCCGGCGGGCGACGCAGCAGCAGCGACACCGCACGGTAGGCCTCGGCCTGCTTCGACAGGTCGTCGAACACGATGAGGACGTGCTTGCCGCCGTACATCCAGTGCTGGCCGATGGCCGAGCCGGTGTAGGGGGCGAGGTACTTGAAGCCCGCGGGGTCCGAGGCGGGAGCCGCGACGATCGTCGTGTACTCGAGCGCGCCGGCGTCCTCGAGCGCGCCGCGGACGGACGCGATGGTCGAGCCCTTCTGGCCGATCGCGACGTAGATGCAGCGGACCTGCTTGGTCGGGTCGCCCGACTCCCAGTTCGCCTTCTGGTTGATGATCGTGTCGATCGCGATCGCCGTCTTGCCCGTCTGGCGGTCGCCGATGATCAGCTGGCGCTGACCACGGCCGATCGGGATCATCGAGTCGATCGCCTTGAGACCGGTCTGGAGGGGCTCGTGGACCGACTTGCGGGCCATGACGCCGGGCGCCTGGAGCTCCAGGGCGCGGCGGCCCTCGGTCGCGACCTCGCCGAGGCCGTCGATCGGGTTGCCCAGCGGGTCGACGACGCGGCCGAGGTAGCCGTCGCCGACGGGGACCGAGAGGACCTCGCCCGTGCGACGGACCTCCTGCCCCTCCTCGATGCCGGTGAACTCGCCGAGCACGACGACACCGATCTCGCGGACGTCGAGGTTGAGGGCGAGACCGAGGGTCCCGTCCTCGAAGCGCAGCAGCTCGTTGGCCATCGCGCCCGGGAGACCCTCGACCTGGGCGATGCCGTCGGCGGCCAGGGTGACCCGGCCCACCTCCTCGGACACGGCGCCCTCGGGCTCGTAGGACTTCACGAAGCTGTCCAGAGCGGCCCGGATCTCCTCCGGCCGGATCGTCAGCTCAGCCATTGCTCTTCTCCTGTCGTGGCCGCACCTCGTGGTTCGGGTGCGGTCGAACGTTTGTCGGTTGTGCGGCCGGTGGCCGGCAGGACGGTCGTCGGTCGGAAGGGTCGGCTCGTCAGCTCACGAGACGTCGGCGCGCGTCGGCGAGCCGGGAGAGCACGGTGGAGTCCACGACGTCGGCGCCCACCTGGACGCGGAGCCCGCCGAGCACGGCCGGGTCCACCGTCACGTTGAGCTGCACCGCGCGGCCGTAGGCCCGCTCGAGCAGCGTCGCGAGACGGTCGAGCTGGACCTGCGTGAGCACCATGGCCGACGTCACCGAGGCGACGAGACGCTGCCGGCGCTCGGCCGCGATCTCCCCGATCCAGCCCAGCGTCGGGACGAACCGGCGACCGCGCAGCGCGCGCGTCGCGTGGACCGCGAGCACCTCGGTGACCGTGTCGACCTTGCCGTCGAGCAGCGCGTGCAGGAACGCGGCGCGACGCTCGGGGTCGGTCGTGTCGTCGGAGAGGACCTGCCGCGCCTCGCGCTGCCCGACGAGCGCGCGCGACGTCCGGAACAGCTCGTCCTCGACCTTCTCCAGAGCACCACGGGCCTCGGCCGACGCGAGGACCGCGTCCAGGCCCAGGCGCTCGGTCGCGTCCGCGAGGTCACCCTCGCGGGTCCAGCGCGACCGGACGAGACCGGCCACGAGGTCCACGACCCGCTCGTCGAAGCCCGACGCGAGGACGGCGGTCACGAGGGCCGCCTTGTCCGCGCCGGACCGCGACGGGTCCGCGAGCGAGCGCCGCAGCGGCGCGGACTCGTCGAACGCCGCGGTGACCGCGAAGAGCTGCTCGCCCAGCGCCAGCGCGCCCTCGCCCGCCGAGCGCAGGACCGGCTCGAACCGGTCCCGCGCCTGCGTCAGGGACTCGCCGCTCGTTCCGCGCATCAGCGCTCCTCGGAGGCCGTGCCCGCCGCGCTCGCCGCCGCGGGACCCGCGGCCTCGAGCTCGTCGAGGAAGCGGTCGACGACGCGGCTCTGGCGCGCCGAGTCGGCGAGCGACTCGCCGACGATCTTCGAGGCGAGCTCCGTCGCGAGCAGACCGACGTCGTTGCGCAGCGAGACCGCGGCCTGCTGGCGCTCGGCCTCGATCTGGCGGTGCGCCGTCTCGACGATGCGCGCGGCGTCGTCCGACGCCTTCGCCCGCAGGTCCGAGACGATGGCCGTGCCCTCGGCACGCGCCTCCTCGCGGATCTTCGCCGCCTCCGTGCGCGCCTCCTGGAGCTGCTGGTGGTACTCCGCCAGCGCCGCCGCGGCCTCCGCCTGGGCGGACTCCGCCTTGGCGAGGCCACCCTCGATCTTCGCGGTGCGCTCGTCGAGCACCGCCTGGAACTTGGGCAGGACGGCCTTGTAGAAGACGATCGCGATGACGACGAGGACGACCGCCGACCAGAGCAGGTCGTAGCCGGCCGGCAGGAAGAGGTCGATCCCCTCCGGCTCCTCCGTCTGCGCCACCAGCGAACCGGCGGCGCTCGTCAGCGCCGACATCACGCCGCGGGGAAGAGGAAGCCGGCGACGAGACCCAGCAGGGCGAGGAGCTCGACGAACGCGACACCGAGGAACATGGTGGCGCGGAGCTGGCCGGCGACCTCAGGCTGGCGGGCGATGCCCTCGATGGTCTTGCCGATGAGGATACCGAGGCCGATGCCCGGGCCGATCGCGGCGAGGCCGTAGCCGACCGAGTTGAGGTTACCGGTGACCTCGGCGAGGGTGGTGACGTCCACGATGGGTGTTCCTTCCGTTGGGCGCCGGCCCTGGGTGGTCCGGCGTCGCGTGGGTTGATGCGTCTGGAGCGAGCTGGTGGTGCGAGCGGCGAGGCGCGCCGACCGTCAGGTCAGTGCTCTTCCTCGAGCGACATGTTGATGTAGACCGCGGCGAGCAGGGCGAAGATGTACGCCTGCAGCGCGGCGACCAGGATCTCGAAGAGCGTGAAGGCGAAGCCGCCGGCCAGGCTGAGGACCCCGAGCGCCTTCATCGCGGGAGCCGCCTCGAAGAAGAAGTACTGCGTGGCCGCGAAGCACAGGACGAGCATGATGTGCCCGGCGACCATGTTGGCGACGAGACGGATGGCCAGCGAGGCCGGCCGGATGATGAGGATCTGGAGCAGCTCGATCGGCGTGACGATCAGGTAGATCGGCGCCGGGATCCCCGGGGGGAAGAGGTTGCTCTTGAGGTAGCCGCCGAGGCCGTGCTTCTTGATGCCGACGTACCAGTAGGTCACGAAGACCCAGAGGGCGAGGAGCAGCGGGATGCCGATCCGGGCGGTGCCGGCCATGTTGAGGCCGGTGATGATGCCCGTGATGTTGAACGCGAGGATCGCGCAGAAGATCGTCGTGATCATGGGCACGAAGCGCTTCGCGTTCTCCTTGCCCATGATCTCCTCGACGACCTGCACGCGCACGAAGTCGAGGATCATCTCGATGGCGTTCTGGAACCGGCCGGGGACGAGCTTCGCGCGGCGCGCCGCGATGACGAAGATCGACAGCAGGACGATCGTCGCGACGACGCGGACGATCCAGATGCGGTCGATCTGGAAGATCGTGCCCTCGAAGAGGATGGCCGGCGGGAAGAAGTCGGCGATCGACGGCGCGTGGAAGCCACCTTCGCTCTCGGAAGCAGCGAGGAGCACGGGGGTCGCAAGCGTGGACAGGGTGGACTCCCAATGGTCGTGTGGTCCGGGCAGCCGTCACTCGTTGGTGGGCACGCCGTCGGACCTGGCCGTCATGGATTCGCCAGTAGCCTAACGTATGGATCGGCGTGCTCACGCCGATCTGGCGGCGCTTGTGACATTTTGCTCATGCGCTCCGGGCAACTGGTCCCTGGCCCGGGCGCCGTCCGCCTGGTAGGGGCGTGGTCGGTCAGCGGGCGTCGGGCTCGACGTACGGGATCCGCCCCCTGCTCACGGCCCGGTAGTCGAGCACCGCGGAGCCGACGACGCCGACGAGCAGGACCCCGGCGAAGACCCACCGGTCGTAGAAGTCCATGCCGCGCAGGACCACGAGGATGACGATGAGCACGACCATCTTCGCGAGCCAGCTCCCCATGACGACCGCCGCGGTCGTCGTCGGGCTCGCGTCCACCGTGCGCAGCATCGCCCAGACCGTGGTCGCCGAGAAGAGCAGCGCGACGCCGACGCCCAGGAGCGCGCCCCACACTCCCGGCAGCCCGGCGACGAGCGCACCGATCGCGACGCCGAGGACCGTGAGCGCGCCCAGCAGCACGAGGACGTCCCGCAGCGCGGTCCGGAAGACCGCGCGCACGGCCTGGCCGTGCGGGCCGATCGTCTGCTCGGCGGGCTGCTCGGCGGGCTGCCCGCCGTCCGGCTGGGCGGGATCGGGCTGGCTCGTGGTCATCTCAGGGCTTCCTTCGGCGGTGTCGTGACGGCGGGCGCGGCCGACGGGGCGGCCGGGCTCGGGTCGTCGTCGGAGGTGGTGGTCGTGACGGGCACGGACGACGTCGTCGTCGCGGCGTCGTCGTCCAGGAACCGGCCACGCGTGCGCAGCGGGCCGAGGGTGAGGACCGCGGCGATCAGGACGGCGACGGCGAGGCCCACGGCGACGCCGTGCCAGTGCCACTGCACCAGCGCGACGGCGGCGAAGGCGAACACCGCCGTCCAGACGTAGAGGATGAGCACGGCGCGCCGGTGCGAGTGCCCGATCGCGAGCATCCGGTGGTGCAGGTGCATGCGGTCCGGGTGGAACGGCGACTTCCCCCGCGCGACGCGGCGCACCACCGCCATGCCCATGTCGAGCAGGGGCAGGAGGATCACCGCGAGCGGCAGCAGGATCGGGATGAAGGCCGGTATCTGCTGCGCGCCGGAGAGCGCGTCGGTCTCGATCTTGCCGGTCACGACGATGGCCGCGGCCGACATGACGAGCCCGAGGACCATCGAGCCCGAGTCCCCCATGAAGATGCGCGCGGGATGGAAGTTGTGCGGCAGGAAGCCGACGCAGATGCCGACGAGCGCGGCGATCACGAGCGTCGCGAGGCTCGAGTAGTCGTCGGCGCTCGCCTTCTGCGTGAGCACGTACGAGTAGACGAAGAACGCCGTGCCGCCGATCGCGACGAGCCCCGCGGCCAGGCCGTCCAGGCCGTCGACGAAGTTGACCGCGTTCATCGCGACGACCACCACGAGGATCGTCGCGGCGAGCTGGAGGCGCGAGGACCAGATGAGCTGCTGGTCCCCGATCCCGAGGGGCAGCCGGTACAGGACGACGCCCTGCGTGGCCATCAGCCCCGCCGCGAGCACCTGCCCCGCGAGCTTCGTCATCCAGTCGAGGTCCCAGATGTCGTCGGCGATCCCGAGCACGCAGACGATCGCCGCCCCGCCCACGATCCCCCAGATCCGCGGGTCGGCCACGAGCCGGCCCGCGACCTCGCCGACGAACACGCTCTCGAGGAACGGCATCTGCGACGCGAAGACGACCGCCACCACGAGGCCCAGCAGCATCGCGAGGCCGCCGAGGCGGGGGGTCGGGATCGTGTGGACGTCGCGGTCGCGCACGGCGGTGATCGCACCGGTGCGCAGCGCGACCCAGCGCGCGAAGGGCGTCGTGAGGAACGTCACCACGGCGGCGACGAGCATCACGAGCAGGTAGACCCTCACCCGCCGTTCGCCTCCGGCTCCCCGGCGTCGTCGGCGGTCTGGGCGTCGGCGGGCGGGTCGTCCGGGCCCGCGACGTCCGCGACCTCGCGGAGGCGGTCGAGCGTGACCGCGCCCTGGCGCACGACGCGCAGCGTCTCGGACGTCGCGTCGACGATGGTCGACGCCACCCCGCCGGTCGCCGCGCCGCCGTCGAGGTAGACCGCCACGGCCTCGCCGAGCTGTGCCCGCGCGTCGTCGACGTCGAGGGCCGCGGGACGTCCGGTCGCGTTCGCCGACGACACCGCGAGCGGGCCCGTGCGGCGCAGGAGCGCGAGCGCCGCCGGGTGGTCGGGCATGCGCAGCGCGACGGTCCCGTGCGTCTCCCCCAGGTCCCAGGCCAGCGAGGGCTGCGCCCGCAGGATGATCGTGAAGCCTCCGGGCCAGAAGGCCTCGACGAGGCGGCGCGCGGCGTCGGGCACGTCGGTGGCGAGCCCGTCGAGCGTGCGCGCGTCGGGCACGAGCACGGGCGGCGGCATGTGCCGGCCGCGGCCCTTGGCCGCGAGGAGCGCGGCGACGGCCTCGGCGTCGAACGCGTCGGCGCCGATGCCGTAGACGGTGTCGGTGGGCAGCACGACGAGGCCACCGCGGGAGATCGCGTTGACCGCCTCGTCGATGCCGGCGCCCCAGGTGTTCGGGTCGGTCACGGGGTGGACGGAGCTCACGGGTCCATCCTTCCACGCTCGGGGGCGGGCTCCGGGTCACCGGCGTGCTCGGGTCCCGAGCGCCGGGCCACGACCATGCGGTCGCGTCCCGTGAGGTCGACGACGGTGCGGACGTCGACGAACGCGCCGGTCGCCGCGACCATGTCCCGCGCGGCGGCGGCCTGGACCTCGGCGTGCTCCATGACGTAGAGGCCGCCGGGACGCAGGAGCCGCGCGGCCGCGGCCGTGATCCCCCGCGGCACCTCGAGACCGTCGGGCCCGAGGCCGTAGAGCGCCACGCCGGGGTCGTGGTCGGCCACCTCGGGGTCGCGCGGGACGGCGCCGGGGGGCACGTACGGCGGGTTGGACACGACGACGTCGACCACGCCGTCGAGACCACCGTCGGCGGCGGGCCCGGCGAGCGCCGTGCGGGCGTCGCCCCGCACCAGGCGCACGACGACGCCGCTCGCCTCCCGCACGGCCGTCACGTTCCGCTCGGCCCAGGCGTGGGCGGCGGCGTCGAGCTCGACCGCGTGCACGTGGGTCCCGGCGACCTCCGTCGCGACGGCGAGCGCGATCGCCGCCGAGCCGGTGCACAGGTCGACCACGGTCGCGCGCCCCGTTCCGGCCACGACCGCGCGGGCCTCGTCGACGGCGACCTGCGCGACCTGCTCGGTCTCCGGCCGCGGGACGAAGACGCCCGGTCCGACGGCCAGCTCGAGGTGCCGGAACGGCGCGGTGCCCACGAGGTGCTGGAGCGGCACGCGCTGCGCGCGCCGGGCGACGAGCTGCGCGAGGGCGGGCGCGACGTCGTCCGGCACGGGCGTGCCGAGGACCGCGCGACGGGCCACCTCGGCGCGGGGCACCGCGAGGGCGTGGGCGAGCAGGAGCTCGGCGTCCGCGCGCGCCGAGGGCACCCCGGCGGCGTCGAGGACGGCCGTCGCCCAGCGCAGCCAGGCGGAGGTGCCGCCGTCCGACGGCGGGGTCGGACCGAGCGGCTCAGGCATCGCCGGCGCTCGCGAGACGCGCCGCCTCGTCGGCCTCGACCGCCGAGCGCACGACCGGGTCGAGGTCGCCGTCGAGCACCTGGTCGAGGTTGTACGCCTTGTACCCGGTGCGGTGGTCCGCGATGCGGTTCTCCGGGAAGTTGTAGGTGCGGATGCGCTCGGAGCGGTCGACGGTGCGGACCTGGGAGCGGCGCAGGTCGGCGGCCTCGGCGGCGGCAGCCTCCTGCTGGGCGGCGAGCAGGCGCGCGCGCAGGACGCGCATCGCCTGCTCGCGGTTCTGGAGCTGCGACTTCTCGTTCTGCATCGACACGACGATGCCGGTCGGCAGGTGCGTGATGCGCACGGCGGAGTCGGTGGTGTTGACGGACTGCCCGCCCGGGCCGGACGAGCGGTAGACGTCGATGCGCAGGTCGTTCGGGTCGATCTCGACCTCGCCCGCGTCCTCGACCTCGGGGAAGACGAGCACCCCGGCCGCCGACGTGTGGATCCGTCCCTGCGACTCGGTCACGGGGACGCGCTGGACCCGGTGTACGCCGCCCTCGTACTTGAGGTTCGCCCAGACGCCGTCCGCGGGGTCGGACGGCGTGCTGCGCGCCTTGACCGCCACCTGGACGTCCTTGAAGCCGCCGAGGTCGGAGTCGGTCGACTCGAGGACCTCCGTCTTCCAGCCGCGTCGCTCCGCGTACCGCAGGTACATGCGCAGCAGGTCCCCGGCGAACAGCGCCGACTCCTCGCCGCCCTCGCCCGCCTTGATCTCGAGGATGACGTCGCGGCCGTCGTCCGGGTCGCGCGGGACGAGCACGCGGCGCAGGCGCTCGCGCGCCTCCTCCTCGGCGGCGCGCAGTCCGGGGAGCTCCGCGGCGAACGCCTCCCCGTCCTCCCCGCCGAGGGTCGCGAGCTCCGCGGCGGCCTCGGCGTCGTCGCTCGCCTCGCGCCACGCGCGGTACGCGCCGACGACCTGGTTGAGCTCGGCGTAGCGCCGCCCGAGCGTGCGCGCGCGGCCCGCGTCGGCGTGGACGGCGGGGTCGGCGAGCTGGGTCTCGATGTCGGCGTGCTCGGCCAGCAGCGGCTCGACGGCGGCGAACGACTCGGTCACGGACGGCTCCTCGGTGACGGGCGGGTCGCGGTCGTCGGCGGGAGGCGCGACCGCGCGAGGATCGGGAGGATCGCTCGGGCAAAGCAACAGCGCCGGTGGTCCGATCTCGCCGACTGCCCCTGGAGAGGTTGTCGGGATCGGACCACCGGCGCTGCGGTGTCGCTACTTGTCGGCGGCCTTCTTGCCGTAGCGGGCCTCGAAGCGGGCCACACGGCCACCGGTGTCGAGGATCTTCTGCTTGCCCGTGTAGAACGGGTGGCAGGCGCTGCACACGTCGGAGCTGATCTTGCCCGACGCCTCGGTGCTGCGCGTCACAAAGGTGTTCCCACAGGTGCAGGTCACCTCGGTGACGACGTACTCGGGGTGGATACCAGACTTCACGGTTTTCTCCTTGGGGTGACGTCTCCGGGTCAGGTGCGGCGACCGCACCTGTGAACCGGCGACACACGGCCTGACGGACGCAGGCCGACGAACCATTGTGCCAGAACGCGCGGGCGCCCCGAGAACTTCCCGGGGCCGCCCGCCGTCGGCTCCTGCCGACCGACCGTCAGATGGTGCGGCCGACGTTCTCGTCGTCCGCGAGACCGCCGGGCGTCGTCTTCTGGACGTGGAGCAGGAACTCGACGTTCGTCTGGGTCTTCTTGAGCTGGCCGAGCAGCAGCTCGATCGCCTGCTGCTGGTCGAGCGCGCCCATCACGCGGCGGAGCTTGTAGACGATCTTCAGCTCGTCCGGCGACAGGAGGATCTCCTCGCGGCGCGTGCCGGACGCGTTGACGTCCACGGCCGGGAAGATGCGCTTGTCGGCGAGGTTGCGGGACAGGCGGAGCTCCATGTTCCCCGTGCCCTTGAACTCCTCGAAGATGACCTCGTCCATCTTGGAGCCCGTCTCCACGAGCGCCGAGGCGAGGATCGTCAGCGAGCCGCCGTTCTCGATGTTGCGGGCCGCGCCGAAGAACCGCTTGGGCGGGTAGAGCGCGGACGCGTCCACACCACCGGACAGGATGCGGCCCGAGGCGGGCGCCGCGAGGTTGTACGCACGCGACAGGCGGGTCAGCGAGTCGAGGAGCACGACGACGTCCTGGCCGAGCTCGACCAGGCGCTTCGCGCGCTCGATCGCGAGCTCGGCGACGATCGTGTGGTCGGACGCGGGGCGGTCGAACGTCGAGGCGATGACCTCGCCCTTCACCGTCCGCTCCATGTCCGTGACCTCTTCGGGCCGCTCGTCCACGAGCACCACCATGAGGTGGACCTCGGGGTTGTTGGCCGTGATCGCGTTCGCGATCTGCTGCATGATGATCGTCTTGCCGGCCTTGGGCGGCGCGACGATGAGGCCGCGCTGACCCTTGCCGATCGGCGCGACGATGTCGATGACGCGCGGCGTCAGGCGCGTGGCCTCGGAGTTCTCGAGGCGCAGGCGCTCCTGCGGGTACAGGGGCGTGAGCTTGGTGAACTCGGGACGCTGGCGCGCCTCCTCGGGCGACATGCCGTTGACCGAGTCCAGGCGGACGAGCGCGTTGAACTTCTGGCGCGCCGTGTTGCCCTGGTTCTCGCCCTCGCGCGGCTGGCGCACCGCGCCGGTGACGGCGTCACCGCGGCGCAGGCCGGCCTTCTTCACCTGGCCGAGCGAGACGTAGACGTCGTTCTGGCCCGGCAGGTACCCGCTCGTGCGCACGAACGCGTAGTTGTCGAGGATGTCGAGGATGCCGGCGACGGGGAGCAGGACGTCGTCCTCGTTGACCTCGATGTCGTCGAGGCCCGCGAGGTCCGGTCCCTGGCGGTTGCGGCCACGCTTGCGGTCGCGCTCGCGGCCGCGGTCGCGACCCCGGCGGCGTCGGCCGCCGCGCTCGTCGTCCAGCAGCTGGCGGTCGTCCCGCCGGTCGCCCTGACGCTCGCCGCGACCCTGGCCACCGCTCTGCTGCTCACGCTGCGGGGCGCCGCCCTGCTGGTCGCGCTGGCGCTCGCCGCCCTGCTGGTCGCGCTGACGGTCGGCGCGCGTCGCGTCGCCGTCGCCCTCGCCGTTCCGGGGTGCGCCGGCGCCGCGACCCGCACGGCGCGAGCCGCGCTCGCCCGTGACGAGGCCGACCGCCGCGGCGGCGCGCGCGGCGCGCTCGTCGGCGGACTCGTTCGAGGTGTCGCGCGTGCGCACGCCCTGCTCGCCGAGCGCCTCGGCGACCGCGGCGGCGGCCTCCGAGCGGGAGTCACGACGACCGTCGCGACGCTCGCCGCGCTGTTCCGTGCGCTGCTCGTCGGCACGCACGGGCAGGTCGAGCACGGGGGCGGCCGTCCGCTCCTCGCGGCTCGCGGCCGACGGCGCGTCCTGGCGCGCCGTCGCGGCGCTGTCGGTGGTGGTCGCCGGGCTCGCGGCGGGACGCTCGGCGCGGCGGCTGCGGCCGCGCCCGGAGGCGGCGGGCGCCTCGCTCGTCTCACGGCCCGAGGCGTTCGCCCCGTCCGTGTCGCGCCGCGGCGCGGCGGGGCGCTCGGAGGCGCTCTGCTCGCCGGTGCGGGCGCGGATGACGTCCACAAGATCGCCCTTGCGCATCTTGGACGTGCCCTTGACCCCGAGCTGCGAGGCGAGCGCCTGCAGCTCCGGGAGGCGCAGCGTGGAGAGCGCGCCGGTCCGGGCGGTCCCGCCGGCAGCGGCCGAACCGGTCGCGCTGCTCGTGGCGGTGTCGATGGTGTCTGTCACGAAGGACCCTTCCCCCTCGTTTGCGCCCGCCGCTCAGAGGGCGGGCCGCGGGTGGTCGACGCCCGGCCGTGACGGCCGGTGCGTAGGTGTCGCCACGCGTCAGTGGTACGACGACGTCATCTGACGCGGGGCTGGATTGCCTTCTCTCGGACTGCTCGGTCGCAGCACACCCGGTGGATGAGAGCGCGCTCTGCGGGCGGACGTACTGGTGCGAGAGCGTGACCGAAGGCTGGAATCATCCTAGCACCGGCGCGACCGAGGTCAGAGCCGTTCGGCCACGACGCCCCGCGTGTCGACGTCGAGGCGGCGCACGGCCCAGTCGGCGGTCCCCCCGACGAGGGAGTCCGCGACGCGCGCGACCTCCTCCAGCCCGTCGGCCGCCGAGAGCACGAGGACGGTCGGGCCGGCTCCCGAGACGGTCGCCGCGAGGCCGCGGGCGCGCAACGCCTGGACGAGCTCGAACGACGACGGCATGACGTCCGCCCGGTACGCCTGGTGCAGACGGTCGTCCGTGGCGTCGAGCAGCAGGTCGGGCCGCCGGGTGAGCGCCTCGACGAGGAGCGCGGCGCGCCCGGCGTTGAAGGCGGCGTCGGCGTGCGGCACCTGGGCCGGGAGCACGCCCCGCGCCCGGCTGGTCGCGAGCCGCGCCGAGGGCACGAGCACGGTCGCGCGCAGCTCGGGGTGCACGTCGAGCCGCACCGCGCGGGCGCCCGCCTCGGACCCGGCGTCCCACGCCACGGTGGCACCGCCCAGGAGCGCGGGCGCCGCGTTGTCCGGGTGCCCCTCGATGGCGGTCGCGAGGTCGAGGGCCACGTCGTCGTCGAGCACCGACGGGTCGGCGACGAGCGCCCGCGCGGCCACGATGCCCGCGACGACGGCCGCCGCCGAGGACCCGAGGCCGCGCCCGTGCGGGACGCGGTTCACGCAGGTCAGGTGCAGGCCCGTCTGCGGAGCGCCCGCGACGTCGAGCGCGGCCCGCAGGGCACGCACGACGAGGTGGGACGCGTCGCCGGGCACCTCCCCCGCGCCCTCTCCCTCGACGTCGACGACCACGTCGTCGCTCGCGAGCGCACGCACCTCGAGCACGTCGTGGAGAGCGAGCGCCAGCCCCAGCGCGTCGAAGCCGGGGCCGAGGTTGGCGCTCGTCGCCGGGACGCGCACCCGCACGTGGTCCGCGCCGAGCTGCATCAGTCGAGCCCGAGGGCGTCGGCGATGGACACGACGTCGGCGCTCACGCGCGTCGGGGTGACCTCGCTCCCGT
Organism: Cellulosimicrobium sp. CpK407; assembly: GCF_051844275.1. Classification (NCBI taxonomy): domain Bacteria; kingdom Bacillati; phylum Actinomycetota; class Actinomycetes; order Micrococcales; family Promicromonosporaceae; genus Cellulosimicrobium; species Cellulosimicrobium sp. CpK407. The sequence continues at coordinate 75,002 of NZ_JBGNYC010000014.1, read as the reverse complement.
CGAGCGTGCGCAGCGCCCACTGCGGGTCCTTGAGCCCGTGGCCCGTGACCGTGACGACGATGCGCGCGCCCGCGGGGACGAGCCCGCGCTCGGCGCGTGAGAGGATCCCGGCGACACCGGCCGCCGACGCGGGCTCGACGAACACGCCGACCTCGCTCGACAGGACCCGGTGGGCCGCGAGGATCTGCTCGTCCGTGACGGCCTCGATGACGCCGCCCGACTCGTCGCGCGCCGCCTCGGCGAGCTCCCACGACGCGGGGTTCCCGATGCGGATCGCGGTCGCGATCGTCTCCGGCTCGGTGATCGGGTGGCCCGCGACGATCGGCGCGGCGCCCGCGGCCTGGAAGCCCCACATCTGCGGGATGTGCGTGGACACGGCCGGCAGCCCCTCGCCCGCGTGCCCCGGCGCGCCCTGGCCCGCGTACTCGCGGAAGCCCTTCCAGTACGCGGTGATGTTCCCCGCGTTGCCGACGGGCAGCGCGTGGATGTCGGGCGCGTCGCCCAGCGCGTCGACGATCTCGAACGCGCCGGTCTTCTGGCCCTCGATCCGGTCGGGGTTCACCGAGTTGACGAGCTCGACCGGGTAGGAGTCGGCGAGCTTGCGCGCGGCGACGAGGCAGTCGTCGAAGTTGCCGTCGACCTGGAGCAGGCGCGCGCCGTGCGCGATCGCCTGGCTGAGCTTGCCCATCGCGATCTTGCCGTCCGGGACGAGCACGGCGCACGTCATCCCGGCGCGCACGGCGTACGCGGCGGCCGACGCCGACGTGTTGCCCGTGGACGCGCACACGACCGCCCGCGCGCCGCGGCCCGCGGCCGCGGAGATCGCCGTCGTCATGCCGCGGTCCTTGAAGGACCCCGTGGGGTTCATGCCCTCGACCTTGACGAAGACCTGCGCGCCGGTGCGCTCCGAGAGCGCCGGGGCCTCGACGAGCGGCGTGCCGCCCTCGCCGAGCGTGACGATCCGCTCGGCGACGTGCGCCGGCAGACGGTCGCGGTACTCGGAGATGATGCCTCTCCACTGGTGGGCCATCAGGCTCCCTCGACTCTCAGGACGGACGTGATCGTGCGGACGGGCTCGAGCTCGGCGACCGCCGCGACGGTCGCGGACAGCGCCGACTCCGGCGCCGCGTGCGTGGTGATGAGGAGCTCGGCGACCCCGGGCTCCGCGACGCCCGCACCGCCCGGTGCCGCGGGCTGGCGGACGGCCTCGATGGAGACGTCGTGCTCGGCGAGCGCGTGCGCGACCTGCGCGAGCACGCCCGGGCGGTCGTCGACGTCGAGGCGCACCTGGTAGCGGGTCACGGCTGCGCTCGCCGGGAGGATCGCGAGCTCGGCGTAGGTGGACTCCTGCGGGCCCTTGCCCCCGAGCACGCGGTGGCGCGCGGCCGAGACCACGTCGCCCAGGACCGCCGACGCCGTGGGCGCGCCGCCGGCGCCCCGCCCGTAGAACATGAGCTCGCCCGCGGACTCCGCCTCGACGAACACCGCGTTGAACGACCCGCGGACGTTCGCGAGGGGGTGCGACGTCGGCACGAGCGCCGGGTGCACGCGCACCGAGACGCCGGCCGACGCGCCCACCGCGGCGCCCTCGCGCCGCTCCGCGATGGCGAGGAGCTTGATGACGTGGCCGGTCTGCGCCGCCCACGCGACGTCGTCGGCGGTGACGGACATGATGCCCTCGCGCGCGACGTCGTCGAGGGAGACGCGGGTGTGGAAGGCGAGGCTCGCGAGGATCGCGGCCTTGGCCGCGGCGTCGTAGCCCTCGACGTCGGCCGTCGGGTCCGCCTCCGCGTAGCCGAGGTCCTGCGCCTCCTTGACGGCCTCCTCGAGGTCCATGCCCGTGGTGGCCATCTGGTCGAGGACGTAGTTCGTGGTCCCGTTGACGATGCCGAGCACGCGGCGCACGCGGTCGCCCGCGAGCGACTCGCGCACCGGGCGCACGATGGGGATCGCGCCCGCGACGGCGGCCTCGAAGTAGATGTCGACGCCGGCCGCGTCGGCGGCCTTGTAGAGCGTCGGCCCGTCCTCGGCGAGCAGCGCCTTGTTCGCCGTGACGACGGCGGCGCCGGCGTCGATCGCGCGCAGCAGGAGCGACCGGGCGGGCTCGATGCCGCCCATGACCTCGACGACGATGTCGGCGCGCGCGACGAGATCCTCCGCGTCCTCGGTCAGGAGCGAGCGGTCGACCGACGCGGCGCGCGGCGCGGCCGCGTTCCGCACCGCGATCCCGACGAGCTCGAGGCGGGCGCCCACGCGCGAGGCGAGGTCGTCCGCCTGCTCCGTCAGCAGCCGCGCGACCTGGGTGCCGACGACGCCGCACCCCAGCAGGGCGACGCGCAGGGGCGGGTGGGACTCGGCGGCAGGGGGCACGACGGACCTTCCTCGGGGACGGGCGGGCGAGCTCCCGGGCCCGGGACCGGTCACGGGTGACCGGTGCCGCGCCGTCGCGCGGGGCGACGGGTCGGGCGTGGGAGCGGCAGCGACAGGATACGTGTCCACCCCTCGCGACGGCGCCGCCCGACCACGTGTCGGACCACAGCGGGAGTCAGGCCTCCGGTTCGCGGCCGCCGCGCTCCGCGAGCGTCTGCGCGCGCCCCTCGGCGCGGGCGCGTTCCAGGGCTTCCTCGAGCTGGGCTGCGGTGAGCGCGGACGGGTCCTGCGCGGCGGCACCCGCCTCCGGGGCGGGGTCCGCCGCCGAGCTCTCCGGGACCGCGCCCGAGGTCGAGGTCGCGGGGCCGGCCGCCCGGCCGCCGCCCGCGGCGGCCCTCGCGGCCCGACGACGACGGAGCGCGGCGACGAGCGCCGGGCCGCGCAGCGCGACGAGCAGCACCAGACCGACGAGCGCGAGAGCGGCCCACGGGACCGCCCAGGTCTGCGCGCCGCCGTCGTCGCTCGCCGTCGCTCCCCCGCCGATCCCGACGGCTGTGGCGGTGACGGTCACCGAGGCGTCGGCGCGGCCCAGGGGTCGCACCCCGGTCACGGCGACCTCGCGCTCGAGCGCCGAGCCGGGGAGCAGCTCCGGCAGCTCACCGTCACCCCCGGTGATGGTCGCCCAGCCGAACGGCCCGGTCACGGTGACGGACTCGGCCGGCACGACGCGCGCGTTCCCCGTGTTGGTCAGGGTGTACCGCACGGTCGCTGACGACGTGCCGAAGGGGTTCGCGACGTCGTGGTGGACCACCTCCACGTCGCTCACCTCGACCGTCGGGGCCAGGGCACCCTCGACGCGCGCGTGCACGCGCAGCGCCAGACGCCGGTCGAGCGCGACGGTGGACGCGGACGCCTGCTGGACGAGGGAGGTGATGACCCCGGCGGAGTGGTCGCCGGGCGAGGCGTCGTCGGGCACGGTGATCGTGAACGGGACGTCGAGGGACTGGCCAGGGTCGACCGTGACCGTGCCGGCCCCCAGGGCGATCCACGACCCGAGGTCCGAGGACGTCTCCCCGGCGGGGAGCAGGTCGAGCTGCCCGGACGTCGTCGTGAACGCGTCGGCGGCGTAGGTGCGCAGCTCGAGGCGCTGCGCGGAGTGGTTGGTCAGGACGACGGTGTCGGAGATCGTGTCTCCGCGTCCGACGGCGTAGGAGAAGTTGGGCCGGTCGGTGCCGTGGTCGTTGTCGGCGGGCAGCAGACCCCAGCTCAGGTCGCCCGTGGTGTCCCCCGCGAGGGCGGAGACCACGGGCGCCACGGGCACCGTGGGCACCTCGCCCCCCGCCCGCGCCGCCCCGGCAGGGACGAGCGCGAGCAGGGCGGCGAGCGCACCGACGAGCGCCGCCGCGCCCCGTGCGGGGCGGTGCGTACGGACGGGGGCGGCGGCGTCTCGGTTCATCGGTCCGGTCAGCCCACCGCGGTGAGGGTCAGGACGCCGGTGTAGTCCCCGGCCCCCGTGTCGAGCGGCAGGCGCAGGTCGATCGCGGCCTCGGCCTGGACCGAGCCCTTCGGGTGGCCGGCAGGAGCCGACGCGAGCGTGGAGGACGCCTTGAGGCCCTCGCCCTCGCCCGCGACGACGACGCGGCCGTTGCCCGCGCCCACCGTGTTGTCCCCGGCGAGCGCCGGGCCCCAGCCGAGGTACTTGCCGGAGAACGTCTTGCTGCCCGACGCGAAGTCGCTCACGGACCCGTTGATCGCCCACGCAGGCTGGCCCGCGCGCGTGTCGGTGATCGTCACCTTCGGCAGCACGCCGCTCGCGACGAACGAGCCGTCGCGCACGGTCGCGGTGCCGAGGCTCACGGCCGGGGTGCCGCCCTCGATCGTCCAGACGAACTCGCCCGGCTCCTCGGGCTCCTCGACCTCGGGCACGGTCACGTCGATCGGCACGTCGCCCTCGCCGGGCTCCTCGGGCTCACCCGGACCACCCGGGTCGACGGGGCCGGCGTCGACCGCGTAGGTGACGTCGATCGGCAGGGCCGGCTTGAGGTCCTGCATGCCGCCGCAGCCGGTCGAGTAGAAGTGCGGGCGGACGCTGCCCGGCAGCGTGTTGACGAACTCGGGCGCCCACGAGCCCCACCAGCCCGTCGCGGTGCCCGACGCGACGCAGTTGCGCGTCTGCGGCGAGCTGTCGGCGGGGTCGACCTCGATGCCCTGGAAGTCGGGCGTGATGCGGACCGTGTCGGCGTCGACGACATCGACCGAGCCCGGGGAGAACGTCACGAGGTCGAGGCGTCCGTAGCTCTGCTCGTCGACGGGGTTGCCGGACATGTCGATGCCTGCGCCGAGCGTGAACTCCGCGCTGAACGAGCCGGAGCCGTCCGCCTCGACGACGAGCTGCGGGTTCGCGTAGATCTCGTCGGGAGCGCCGAACTGGGCCGGGTAGGCGTTGACCGTGTAGCTGCCGGACCACGCGAGAGCGAGCTCGTGCGTGTCCGCGTCGTACGTGCCGGAGCCCTCGGTGAACTTGACCGCGTTGGGGGTCTTGCCCGCGTGCTCGGCCGGGAACGACGTGGCCGGGACCGGGTCGACGACGTACTCGGACTGCGTCCCGCCGGAGACGCTCCCGACGAGCTGGGCGGCGTCGCCCGTGAGGTTCTTGTACGACCAGGGGCCGAAGATGCCCTTCTGCGCGTAGCCGTTGAGGCCCCACACGAAGGAGGCCCCCTCGACGGTCTGCTCGGCCGCCTGGGCGGGCGCGGCGACCCAGACCGTGCCGAGGCCGATCGCGGCGACGGCGGCGCCGGCGACCAGCCGGTGCGTGGGTCGCGTCCGATGTCTGTGCGTGTGCATGATGTCCTCTCGTGCCGGCCGTGCCGGCTCCTGTGCTCCGTGAGTGGTGCTCTCGTGAGTGGTGGGTGCGCGCGCTGCCCGCGTGCGCGATGCCGGACGAGCCGGCGCGACCGCCCTGCCGTCAGGTCCGGGTGCCAGCCCGGGTCCGACGGCGGGGCGGACCTCTATCCCCGGAAGGGCAGGACGAGCCAGCCCTTCCGGAACCCGACGACAGTGCCCGCGGAGGCGAGCAGCAGCCCGGTGGTCATGAGCGCGAGCCGTTGCGACGGGTCGCGCAGGGCGTCCGCGAGCTCGGGCACGAGCCCGGTGCGCGTTGCGCCGATCGTGGCGGCGGGGCTCGCGAGGAACGCGACGGGCGCGGCCGTGTCCGTCGGCGGTCCGAGCGACGACGGCGCCCGGGGGACGGACGAGCCGCTCCCGGTCCCCGCGCCGGGCCCGGTGCGGACGCCGGGGGGCGTGAGCACGGGGTTGGACACCGTCCCCACCGGCGGCGTCGCCCCGCCGCCCGGCTCCTGCGGGACGGGCGCGTCGGCGTCGTAGCTCACGTACAGCGGCGCCGCGACCTTCGCCCAGTCGCGCTGGCCGCCCGACGTGTACCAGTACGCGGCCTGCCCGGTCCGCACCTGGAACTGCACGAAGCTCGTGGGGAAGGCCCCCCAGTGGGCGGCGTTGTCGCTCGTCCGTGCCGCCTGCCGCACGGTGAGGCCGGTCGCGGCCGTCGTGACGCCGAGGTAGCGCGGCACGGCGCGGAAGCCGGCGCGGTCGCCCAGCAGGACCTTCTCGAGGTCCGCGAGCACGACCTGCGTCGCGGGCAGCCGCTCCCACCGGGTCATGTCCTCCATGGACGTGCCGAACCCGCCCGCGGTCGCGGTGAGCTCGCCCGTGCCGTCGGCCCGGACGGTGAGCACGGGATCGCTGGCCCACCAGTAGGTCAGGCCGCCGTAGAAGACGGTCGTGAAGGTGCCCTTCCACCGGATCGTCGCGGTCCCGGCCTCGGGGTCCACGGTCCCGACGCCGCCGTCGACGACGACCTGCCCGCCCGTGCTGAGGTTGTTCGCGAGCGACACCTGCTGCCCGTCGGGCGCCTGGCACCGCGTCGCGAAGCTCGCGGTGCGCTCCACGCCGGACGCGTCGGTGCGCACGACGCGGACGTCGCCCTCGCTCGCGCGGTAGAAGCCGTGGGCCTCGGTCCAGACCGTGCCGCCGTGCGTGTCGCCGTCTCTCCCGGGCACGCCCGCCATGAGGAAGTTGCAGCCACCGAAGAACGCGGCGCTGCCCGCCTCGTGGTTGAGGCCCCACCGGAGCTGGGCGTCGGACACGGTGAACGGCCCGCCGGCGGCGTCCAGCGTCGGGACCGTCACCGTCACCGGCAGCCCCGCCGAGTCCGGTCGGCCGTCGTCGTCGATGCCCAGCCCCGTACCGAGGCTCCCACCCGTCGCGGTCGCGGCGGCCGCCCCGGGCCCGACCGTGCCCGCGAGCGCCACCAGCCCGATCCCCGCGAGCGCCGCGACCCGGGCGACCCAGCGCCGCGCGCGCGTCCCGGCGCTCATGCGTGCCGTCCCACGGGCTCACCCTGCGGGACGACCACGGGCGGCAGGCTCTGGGTCGGCGCGTCGTCGCGAGCGTCGACGCGCGGGCCGCCGTGGAAGGCCGGGACCGGTGGTGCCACCGCCCCGCCCCCGGGTCCGACGTCCGCCGTCGCCTCCTGCGCGGCCTCGGCCTCGCCGGACGCTGCCGCGCCCGGGCGCGCCGCGCGGCGCCGCCGACGTGCGGAGACGAACGACGAGACGAGCACGAGGAGCAGGACGAGCGCCGCCACGCCGACGGCGATCTCGGCCGGCGAGTACCCCTGCCCGGCGCTCGCGGCGGCCTCGGCCGCGGCCTCCTCCGCGGCCACCGCGGCGGGGTCCTTGCGGACCGTGATCTCGACCTCGGGCGCGAGGCCCGACCCGGCACCCGTCAGGCGGAGGACGTGCGTCCCGACCCGTAGGTCCGCGGGCAGCTCGAGCAGGCCCGCGACCTCGCCCTGGTTCCCGGCCGTGAGCGGCCCGATGGCGAGCACGCCGTCGTCCAGGACCCCCACGACCTGCTCCCCCGGCTGGAAGCCCTGCGCCACGAAGCTCAGCGCGCGGCCCGCGACGGCGGTCGCCTGGTCGACGCCGATCGTCGCCGTGCCGGCCGCGGCCGCGGGTGCGGGCGGTGGCGTGGCATCGCCGGTCTCGCCCTGCGCCACCGTGCCCTGGTCCGCTGCGCCCGGCGTCGTGCCGGCGGCGGTGCCGCCTCCCGCCTGGGCGTCGGTGAACGCGACCGGCGTGAACGTCTCGTTGTTGGCGTTCGGCACGCCGTGCGCGCCGATCGTGATGACCCCGCACTGCACCTCGCGGCAGTCGACGGTCACGGCGTTCCCGCCGCGGTCGAGCGCCTGGAACGTCGGGCCCGGGACCACGAGCCGCGTCGACCACGTCCCGTCCGCGGCGACCACGCCGCCGTTCGCGGCGTACTCCGTGTCCGAGCCCGGGAAGGCGACGAACTTCTGGAAGCCCTGGTTGTCGGCCTGCTCCGAGTCGGGCACGTACCGGTAGTCCGCGCCGGTGCTGCCGCCGCGGCTCGGTGCCCACGACCCGCCCGCGGGGTCGGACACCCAGCCGAAGAACACGTACACGCCGCCGAACGCCCCCTGGATCGACTGGAACCCGGAGCCGCTGAGCGTGAGCGTCGTCGCGTACGTCGCATCAGCCTCCGCGCGGCCCTGGTCGTTCGTCACGGTCACGCGCGCCGCCGCGTGCGCGGGAGCGGCACCGACGACCGTGCCGACGACGGTCGCGGACGTGGTCACGACGAGGGCGAGCAGCGCGGCGAGCGCGATGCGCGCGACGGGCCGCCGCGGGGCGCGGACGGGAGGGTGTGCTGTCGGGATCGTCGAGGTGGTCATGGGAGGGACGGCTCCGGGGTCGGCAGGGTGGCGGTGCGGGCCGGGAGGACGAGCAGCTCGCCGGTCTCGGGGTGGCGCAGCGTGCGCACGGGATGGCGGTAGACGCGGGTCAGGAGGTCGTCCGTGAGCACCTCGTCGGGCGTCCCCACGCCGGCGACCCGACCGCCGTCGAGCACGACGACGCGGTCCGCCCACGCGGCGGCGAGCGAGAGGTCGTGCAGCACGACCACGACGGCGTCGCCCACCCCGGCACGCTCGCGCGCCTGGGCGAGGACGTACTCCTGGTGGCGGATGTCGAGGGCGGCGGTCGGCTCGTCGAGGAGCAGGAGCCGGGGCTCCTGGGCGAGGACGCGCGCGAACGACGCGCGGGCCTTCTCCCCTCCCGACAGGCTCGGGAACCGGCGCGCGGCGAGGTGCAGGACGTCGGCGGTGACGTGCGCGCGCGCCACGGCCTCGTCGTCGTGCTCCTCGCGCGCCGTGCCCCGCCACGGCGCGCGACCCATGCGGACGACGTCGACGACGCGGAACGGGAAGCTGAGGCGCGTCTCCTGCAGGAGCACCGCCCGACGTCGGGCGAGCTCGGCGACGCCGACCGCGGCGAGGGGCTCGCCCTCCCACGCGACGGTCCCGCTCGTCGGCGCCGTGTCGCCCGCGAGGACGCCCAGCAGGGTCGACTTTCCCGCGCCGTTGGGTCCGACGAGCACGAGCACCTCGCCCGCGAGCGCGTCGAGGTCGACGTCCGCGAGGATCGTCGCGCCCTCGATCCGCACGCCGACGCCCCGGGCGGACAGCACGGGCGGGTTCACGGTCGCGGTCATGCCCAGCCCCCCGCCGTACGGCGCGTGCGGCGCAGGAGCCAGAAGAAGAACGGCCCGCCGACGAGCGCGGTGAGCATGCCGAGCGGCAGGTCCGCGTACGGCACCGCGGTGCGGGCGACCAGGTCGGCGCCGGTGAGCAGCACCGCGCCGCCGAGCGCGCTCGCGGGGACCAGCACGCGGTGCCCCGGCCCCACGACCATGCGCACGAGGTGCGGCACGACGAGCCCGACGAACGCGATGATCCCGCAGAACGCGACCGCCGCGCCCGTGAGCAGCGCGACCGCGACGATGCACACGATCCGCAGCCGCTCGACGTCGACCCCGAGGTGGCGCGCGGCGCGCTCGCCGAGCGAGAGCAGGTCGAGCCGGCGCGCGAGCACGACGGCCACGCCGATCCCGACGAGCACGAGCGGCAGGACGATCGCGACGTACGGCCACCGGGTGCCGTTGAGGCTGCCGAGCTGCCAGAAGACGATCTGCTCGCGCGCCTGCGTGTCGCCGAGGAACGTGAGGAAAGCCAGGCCCGCGCCGCACACGGCGTTGACCGCGACGCCCGTGAGGACGAGCGTGACGACCTCGGTGCGGCCCTGGGACCGCGCGAGCGCGTAGACGAGGAGCGTCGTGAGCAGCCCGCCGACGAACGCGGCGACCGCGATGGTCCACGGGCCGAGCACGGTGATGCCGAAGACGATCGTCGAGCACGCGGCGACGGCGGCCCCCGCCGAGACCCCCACGACCCCCGGCTCGGCGAGCGGGTTGCCGAACACGCCCTGCATGACGGCGCCCGCGGTCGCGAGCGCCGCGCCCACCGTCATCGCCATGACGACACGCGGGAACCGGATGGTCCACAGCGCCGCGTCACCGTTGGGGTGCGAGGGCATCGGCCCGACGTCGAGCCCGAGCCGGTGCAGGACCGATCCGAGCACCTCGAACGGCGGCACGTGGAGCTGCCCGATCCCGGCGGAGACCAGCCCGAGGACGACGAGCAGGAGGGCGAGGGCGACGAAGAGCGCGGTCACGCGCGCGGGCCGGGCCGGCGGGAGCGCGACCGGTCCGTCGAGGTCCCGCAGCGTCGCGACGGCCGTATCGGTGGTGGTGTCGGCGGCGGTGGTCGCGTCCCGCGGGACGTGCGTCGTCGTCACGAGGCGCCCCCGGGCGCCGGGGCGTAGATCGCGCGGGCGAGGGCGTCGAGCACGCCCGCGGTGTTCGGGCCGTAGCTGAGGATCTCGGTGTCCGCCATGTCGACGATGCGTCGGTGCTGGCCCGCGGGCGTCTGGGCGATCGCCGGGAGCTGCTCGAGCAGGCCGTCCACGCCGTCGACGGACTCGAGGCCCTTCGTCATCATGAGGAGGAGGTCCGGCTGCATCGCGACGAGGCCCTCGTCGTTGACCGGTCGCATCCCGTCCCAGCCGATCTCGGTCGCGACGTCGACCCCGCCCAGGGCGCTGACGAGCGAGTCCGCGCCGGAGCCGGAGCCGAACAGGTAGTACACCCCGGCCTGACCACGCACGTAGAGGAACGCGATGCGCAGGCGGTCCGCCGGGTCCTGCGGGACGAGCGCCGCGATCTCCGTGAGCTTCGCGTCGATCTCGGCCTGCGTGCGCTCCGCGAGCACCGCGCCCTCCTCGGGGACGCCCAGCGCGTCGGCGACCTGCTGAATCAGCGTGCCGACGTTGTCCAGGTTCCGGTGCGAGTCCACGACGACGACGGGGATCCCCGCGTCGCGCATCTGGAGGACCACGTCCCACGGCCCGAGCGTCGTGTCGGTGATGATCACCGTCGGGGCGAGCTCGAGGATCGCCTCGCCGCTCAGCTCGTGCCCGTTCGTCGTGACGAGCGGCTCGTCGGCGATCTCCTCGAACCCTGACGACAGGTCGCGCCCGACGACGTTGTCCCCCAGGCCGAGCTCGAACACGACGCGCGACGTGGAGCCGTAGAGGTCGAGCGCGAGGATGCGGCTCGTGTCGGTGACGGTGACCTCGGTGCCCTGCGTGTCGGTCACCGTGGCGGGCAGCGTCGGCTGCGGGTCGTCCGCGACGGGATCGACCGCAGCGTCCGCGAGGACCGCGGTCGACTCCCCCACGTACGACCGGGGGTCGTCCAGAGCGTCGAGCTCGGTGAGCGGCGTGGTGTCGACGGCCCCGGCGGCGGCACCGTTGCCAGCCGCGCCGGTCAGGGAGCAGGCGGTCAGGACGGCGAGCACCGCACCGAGGACGACCACCGGGACGGGGCGGGCGCTGCGACGGGCGGGGCGTGAGGACGGGGCGGTGCGGGTCGGACGGGGAGGGTCCTGAGGCATGGGTGCGGTGCTCCGGTTCGGCGCGCTCCACCGGGGGTGCGCACGCGGGACGATCTGAAGTAAGCCGTGCCTTACCTTATTTAGTGAAGCCTAACCTGACAAGTATCTGACAGAGCGCCAGAACTGTGGCACCCGTCACCCTGAGCCGCGCCCGCGTCGCTCGGACCGCGCCCACGCACGGCGACGGCCCGTGACCTTGGCAGGTCACGGGCCGTCGCACGAGGTGCGTTCGGGGCGGGTCAGCCCTCGTCGAGCGCGAGGAGGTCCTCGACGGTCTCGCGGCGCACGAGCACCCGGCTCGCGCCGTCGCGCACCGCGACCACGGGCGGGCGGGTCAGCAGGTTGTAGTTCGACGCCATCGAGCGGCCGTAGGCGCCCGTCGCCGGAACGGCGAGGAGGTCCCCCGCACGCACGTCGCCCGGGAGATGCACCTCGTGGACGACGATGTCGCCGCTCTCGCAGTGCTTGCCGACGACGCGCGCGAGCACGGGCTCCGCGTCCGACGCCCGGCCGACGACCTCCGCGTGGTACTGCGCCGCGTAGAGCGCCGGGCGGATGTTGTCGCTCATGCCGCCGTCGACCGACACGTACGTGCGCACGCGGCCGTCGTCGAGCGTCACGGGCTTGACCGTGCCCACGGTGTAGAGCGTGAGGCCGGCCGGCCCGACGATCGCACGACCGGGCTCGATCGAGAACCGCGGCAGCGGCGTGCCGAGCTCTGCGGCCACCGCGTCGACGGCGGCGGCGACGTCCTTCGCCACACGCTCGGGGTCGAGCGCGACCTCGCCGGGGAGGTAGGCGATGCCGTAGCCCCCGCCGATGTCGACCTCGTCGACGAGCACGCCCGAGCGGGCCGCGAGCCGCGCCCGCAGCTCCAGCACCGCGCGCGCGGCGACCTCGAAGCCCGAGGGGTCGAGGATCTGCGAGCCGATGTGCGAGTGGATCCCGAGCAGGTGCAGCTCGGGCCGGGCGACGACGTCGAGCAGCGCGACCATGGCCGGCGAGTCGCCGGCCGGGCCGCCGTCCGCGCCGCGGGGCGCCGCGATCGACAGGCCGAACTTCTGGTCCTCGTGCGCGGTCGAGATGTACTCGTGCCCGCCCGCGTGGACGCCGGTCGTCACGCGCACCATGACGGGCGCGACGACGCCGCGCTCCCCCGCGAGGCGCGCGACCCGCTCGACCTCGACGAGCGAGTCGACGATGATCCGGCCCACGCCCTCGTCGAGCGCCCGGCCGATCTCGGCGTCGGACTTGTTGTTGCCGTGCAGCCCGATCTCCGGGCCGGGGACGCCCGCTCGCAGCGCGACGGCGAGCTCTCCCCCGCTCGCGGTGTCGACGCGCAGTCCCTCCTCGCGCGCCCAGCGCGCGACGGCCACCGTGAGCAGGGCCTTGCCCGCGTAGTACACGTCGACGTCCGACCCGACGGCGCGGAACGCCGCCTCGAACGCCGTGCGGTACGCGCGCGCCCGGGCGCGGAAGTCCGCCTCGTCGAGCACGTAGGCGGGCGTGCCGTGCTCGGCCGCGAGGTCGTGGACCCCGACGCCCGCGACCTCCACCACCCCGTCCTCGCCGCGGCGCACGCCCCGCGACCACGGCTCGCCGGGGTACCCCGGCAGACCGGTGCTCACATGCGCTCCGGCGCGGAGACGCCGAGCAAGCCGAGGCCGTTGGCGAGCACCTGGCGCACCGCGTCGTTGAGCCACAGGCGCGTGCGGTGCGTGTCCGTGACCTCCTCGTCCGGGTAGGGCAGGACGCGCTGGGACTTCTGCTGGTACCACGTGTGGTAATCGCCGGCGAGCGCCTCGAGGTAGCGCGCGACGCGGTGCGGCTCGCGCAGCTCCGCCGCCTGGGCCACGATGCGCGGGAACTCCGTCAGGCGACCGATGAGCGCGGCCTCGCTCGGGTGGTCGAGCAGCGCGGGCTCGAAGCCGTCGGCGCGCGCGACGCCGCGGTCGGCCGCGTTGCGGTCCACCGCTGCCGTGCGCGAGTGCGCGTACTGCACGTAGTAGACCGGGTTCTCGTTCGTCGCCCGCGCGAGCAGGTCGAGGTCGAGGTCGATGTTCTGGTCCGTCGACGAGCGCGCGAGCGAGTACCGCGCCGCGTCGACGCCGACGGCGTCCACGAGGTCCTCGAGCGTCACGACGGTCCCGGCGCGCTTGGACATGCGCACGGGCTGGCCGTCCTTGACGAGGTTGACCATCTGCCCGATGAGGAGCTGGAGGTTCTTCCCCGGGGTGTCGCCGAACGCCGCGCAGACCGCCATCATGCGGCCGACGTACCCGTGGTGGTCGGCGCCGAGCATGATGATGACCTCGTCGAAGCCGCGCTCGCGCTTGTCGAGGTAGTAGGCGATGTCGCCCGCGATGTACGCGGCGTCGCCGTCCGACTTGATGACGACGCGGTCCTTGTCGTCGCCGAAGTCGGTCGTGCGCAGCCAGGTCGCGCCGTCCTGCTCGAACATGTGGCCCGACGCGCGCAGGCGCTCGACGGCCCGCTCCACCGCGCCCGACTCGTGCAGCGAGTCCTCGTGGAAGTACACGTCGAAGTCGACGCCGAAGTCGTGCAGCGACGCCTTGATCTCGCCGAACATGCGCTCGACGCCCCGCGACCGGAAGACCTCCTGCGCCTCGGCGTCCGGGAGCGTGCGCGGGTCGGGGTCGCCCGCGGCGAGCGCGTCGGCGATCACCGCCTCCGCGATCTCGGTGATGTACTCGCCGCCGTACCCGTCCTCGGGCGCCTCCAGGCCGCGGGCGCGCGCGAGGAGCGAGCGGGCGAACCTGTCGATCTGCGCGCCGTGGTCGTTGAAGTAGTACTCGCGCGTCACGTCCGCGCCGCTCGCCTCGAGCACGCGCGCGAGCGAGTCGCCGACGGCGGCCCAGCGGACGCCACCGATGTGGATGGGGCCGGTCGGGTTGGCCGAGACGAACTCGAGGTTGACCTTCGTGCCCGCCTTCGAGTCGTTGCGCCCGTAGGCCGGGCCCGCGTCGACGATCGTGCGCGCGAGCTCGCCCGCGGCGGCCGCGTCGAGCGTGATGTTGAGGAAGCCCGGGCCGGCGACGTCCACGGCCTTGACGCCCGGGGTCGCGGCGAGCCGCGTCGCGAGGTCCTCGGCGAGGGCGCGCGGCGTCGTGCCCGCCTTCTTGGCGAGCTGCAGCGCGACGTTCGTGGCCCAGTCGCCGTGCTCGCGCTGGCGGGGTCGCTCCACGTGGACGCGCTCGGGGACCGCGGTCGGGTCCAGGGCGAGGGTGCCGTCGGCGACGGCGGCGGCCAGGGCAGCGCTCAGCGCTTCGGAGAGCTCGTCGGGGGTCACCGGGCGATTCTACCGAGGCACGAGCACCCTCCGTCGCGGCATTTCGCGCGAGGCCCGCGGGGCGTCCCGACCACCGGACGCCGACGGGCGCACGCACCCCGGACGTGCTGGTAGTCTCGTGCATCGCGTCGGCGGACACCGTCGGCGCTCGCCCTCGTAGCTCAGTGGATAGAGCGTCTGCCTCCGGAGCAGAAGGTCGTAGGTTCGAATCCTATCGAGGGCACCCACTGGCTTCCCGCCGCGATCGTTGCTATCTGGCGGATTCCGCGGCATCGACCGCCGCACGGTTCGGATCACTGAGTTTCAGCGGGTCTATCGTGCCCGCCATCACGCCCGCCAGAAGTCACCAGCGGGTCTCTCCTCACGCGGATTCGTACCAGTCGTCGAGTCGTCGAGCCGCTCGGCTCAACGCGTCGTCATGGGCACGCGCGTACCCGTTCGTCACCGTCAGATCGTGGTGTCCGGCCATCTCGCGGACCACGTGAGGCGGCACCCCGGCCGCCAGGCTGTTCGTGATGAAGCAGGCTCTCAAGTCATGGATTCGCAGGCCTGCGTAGCCAAGCTCCGTCGTCGTCCGCTGCCACTTCGTAGCCCGCGCAAACGTGTTCCTGCGTACGGGCCGCTGCATCTTCTGTGCCTGACCAAGCACCCTACCCGAACGCACCGACACGAACACCAGATCGTCCGGCCGTCGCCCCTCAACCCGCGCGGTGAGCACCGTGACGAGGTGCGCCGGGAGCACCGTCACGCGCTCACGACCACCCTTCGGCGGACCCCAGACGAGATTCCCGTCCCGGACGCGATCCCTGGGCACCGAGCCGTCATCGACCGACACCTCCGTCACCGAGCGCCGCACGTGCACGACCCCCGCGACAAGGTCCACGTCCCGGCAGCGGAGCGCAGCCACCTCGCCGTACCGGAGGCCGCACGAGGCCATCACGTCCAGCATCGTCGCGTACGGCTCCCCCGCACTCTGCCGCACCGTGAGCACGAGACGACGAAGCTGCTTCGGAGTGAGCGTGTCCCCCACACGGCGAGGACTCCGAGCCCCGACATCACCCGCCTGACGACGAGCATCCCGCGCCGGGTTCGCACGCAACAGCCCGTCACGCACCGCGACGGACAGCACAGCGCTGAGCGCCAACCGCGCCTGCCGAACGGTCGAGCCCCCTGCACCCGCCGCCTGCCACGTCGCCATCGCCCTCTCGACGTCCCCCACCGAGAGGTCTCCCACACGGACGTCACCGAGCGTCACGAGCACACGGCCGATATACCCGCGCCGGTAGTGATCGAGCGTCTTCGGCGCAAGCCGCGACCTGAGCACGGGCTCCGCCCGCTCCCACAACCCGGCATCCCGAAGTCGCAGACGCTCGATCTCCACCGTCCGACCGCGAGACAACAAAGCCTGCTCCCGCTCCCACGCGACCGCCTCACGCCGAGTCTTGAAACTCCGAGACACCTCCCGCCGCGAACCGTGCGGCGGGTACGTCCACGTACGCGCCCGCCACACGATCCGCTCCACGCCGCCCTCGTCGCGATAGACCCGCTTCTTCACGCTCACGCGCGCGTCACCTGACCACGCGATTCCACGAACGCATGAACATCGTCCGCAAGCCAGCGCCACGCCCGACCGACCTTGAACGCCGGGGGAATCCGCCGATCACCACGCCGCGCTAAGTCCTGCAACGTAGCCTCAGGAACCCGAAGCATCGATGCAACTTCCGATTGGGTAAGAACCGCCGACTCACTCGACACTCGCCCAGCCATTAAGAACGCACCTTTCGATCCGCTACCCATTGCAGAACATCCGCACGCTGAAACCGGATGTGTTTTCCCAGTCGATACGCCGGAGGTCCATCACCACGCGCCACGTACTCGTACACCGTGGACCGCGACACCCCGAGCACACGCCCTACCCAAGCCGCATCAACCAGCGGCTCAGGCTCCACATCCTTGCTCATGCGCTGACCTCCCTTCCCTCACACAAAGCGTCCAGCTCCGTATCCGACGTGTACGGGAACCGCACGCGCCGGAACTGACCATCCGCGTCCCGTAGATAACCGACGCCCGCCGTCGAATAACCGTTCGCGGCCGTCGCCGCCGCAATACGATGCGGTGCCGCACCCTCCTCCACCGCGTCAGGACCCAAGACCATGCCTGTCTCCGCCGAAGAAGCGAGACGCAATGCGACCCTAAAGCCGCCAAAGAGATCGCGCAGGTTCCCTACGCTCTCCTTCGTCGCCTCCTGACCAGCACCGATAAGAACCACGCCGTACGAACGACCCTGCGCGAGGATCTGACGCAGGTCAGCAGAGAGGTCCTTCCACTGCTTGGAGTCAAAGACTGTCGACGCGTTCGTGTACTCGTCGAAGAAGCAGACCAGAAGCGGCCGCTCACGAGATGGGGAATAAGTACGCCCGAACAACGGATCATTCTTACGCGCATCCAAAGCCGCACGAAGACCACGAATACACTCCGCAATCTCGTCCGGCATCAATGCAACGGAATCGAACAACCGCTCCCGGCCTTGGAACTCAGCAGCCTTAGGATCCAGACCGACTAGCTTCACAAGACCAGCATCACGAGCAGGGAGAAGAGCACGAATCATCGCGTACAGAACGGAGCCCTTCCCGCTACCTGACTGACCGACGATGAGGCCGTGCGCGACCGGCAGACGCACCGGTTGACGCTCCTCGTCAAGGGCAACGACAACACCGTTCAGCGGGTCACTCGATCCGGGGAAGGAACGGAAGAAATCGTCCCCGTGCACCACACTTTCGAGGGGGTCGCGAAGCCGGATTCGAAGCCGAGCGATCCCCGGTGCGGAACGCACGACCGTCAGATTAGCGAGGCGGAAGTCATCGGCCAAGTCAAGCTCCCTCTCTTGGACTGCGGACACCGAGACCCCAACGGGCAACACGGCATCGATATCCAGACCGAGGGCCGTCGCCGTCACAGACGCGATCGAAGGAACCTCGGTGTTGACAGTGCGACGACGACCAGACCACGAGCCAAGGACGCCGCTCCACCCAGACGCCACGAAGACCCGCTCCTCCGCCGCCTCCGCGTGGACCAGCCGTCTACGCGTGAGCGCCCGCTCCCATCCCGAACTAATCGCCGTAATGATCCGGACCTCTTCAGCCCCGAGCGTTGGGTACACGAGCGCTACCCGTAGGAGCGCGAACCGCGCCGTCCCGAACCGTCGCGCCCAGACCATGAGTCCGAAAGCGGAGACGACACACACGAGCCCGGGGACAGCACCGAGGGCTCCTGATCCCCAGACGAAGAGCGAGAGGACTAGGAGCGCACCGGTTTTCAGCGGCAGCGAGGCAATGAGCTCTTTTGCGGGCCCTCCCAACGGGCGCTGGCCGGATACCACGCCGTACGCGGCGCGAACGAACATCACTTCAAGTCTCCCCTCGGTGCACCCAACGGGCCGTACTGGACAGCCTGCGTACCCGTCCGTGGGTCAAACGTCGCCGTCGCAGTTCTTAAATGGACCGCTGTATGCGCGTCGTTGAAGCCAGCGAGGACCCAGTGCCTACTCGTCACGACCGCCGACTCACCCACCGGGACCGTCGCCAGCTGCCAAAGCGATACAAGATCGCCAGCGGAGGCAGCTACCGTGACCATGGAAGGCGGGCGATCACCGGAATAGCCGGGGTACACACTCAGACGGGTGCAATCCGAGGACGCCGGGGACTCGCAACCAAGGGGGACAACGATCACGCCGAGCTCCTCATTTACTTCCGGCACCCTGACCCCCCGGGCCGGGGAGGCCGCCGAAACGACCTCCCCGACGTCGGAATGCACCTGCCCGCGCGCAACCACCGCGACGAGCCCGAGCACCAGCACCACGACGCCGCTCACGGCAAGGGCGACTTTCCGTCGGGCAGTCACGGCACTACTCGCGACAGCAGTGGCAGGATCGACGGGCTTGTTTCGCGCTGCGGCACCCTCCACCGCACGGGCTCCTCACCGCCAGCCAGGACCGAGCCGATCCAGGCGCGCCACTCTTGGCCCTCGACGAAGTACAACTGCTCGTCATCTCCCCAGACCGCGAGCACGTGGCCACGCACCGCACTCCCAGGAACCTGCCCGCGGGAGGTCATGAACGTGACGGGTTCGTGAGTCGCTCCAGGTTCGGGGCCCGCTCCAGTGTCCTGCCCACAGCGCGCGTGCACTAGGACGGTCCGAACCCCGCCCTCCGCACGCGGAAACTCAGCCCGGAGTCCCACGAACGACGATGCACCGGGCACCGTGTACTCAGACACCGTCCACGCACCCGCATCCCAGAGCGACCTCTCGACCGCAGCGCGCGCGTCCGCGTTCGTTCTCACTTCGAGTCACCTCCAGCGGGACGCTGCTGCTGCACAGGAGCAGGCTTCGCCTCCCCGAGCTGGGACACGTACACCGTCACGCGCTCGACACCCGAACGGTTCCGCCGCCGCTCCACCCGAACGTCCTGCGCGTTGAGCGGCGTGAACGGCGGAAGCGCAACGGGCGACTCAGACGGGACGCGCATCGAAGCCTGATCCCACTCGACTCGGCCGAAGCGCGGGGAGGCTACGAGAACGGTGTACTCCCACAGCGGTTGACCCACCTCGTCCACAGCCTGCTCATCCGTGCGTCGCCAGGAGCCATCGGGTGCCTGCGTCATGACAGGCACCGGCTGAGCCACCCCATCCAGGACCCGCACGTACAGAGGCACATCGACGGGGTGCATCCGCGCCGGGAGCGTCACCGGCTCCGCAGCAGCAACAGACATTTCAAACCTCCAGATTCCTCCAGCCGCCCCAGTTGGTCGGCTCGCTTCGGACCCTAGCACGAGACGTTCACTTCTGACAGGACCCCGCTTCCAGTCCATATGTGAACCCTCGACATTCCCTCTGTAGTAGGTTCACGTCATGCAGTGGAGTCACAGGGAACCCGTACGTTGGGCAACGTCGGGAGAGGTAGCCAGAGCGCTCGACCTAGCCCCTCACCAGGCAAAACACGTCCAACTCTCCGGGCTGGCGGGCCCCGTCGTTGCACTCGGCGAGTCCGGAACTCGATACGCCAGCCCCGCGAGCGAACTCACACAGCTGAGAGAACGGCGGATGCTCGACAGCAACGCCGACGACCTCCCCCCGGCTGTCGTCGTGAAGGTCACCTCGCCGCAATCCGTGGACGAACCAGATCGGAGGTACGTGGGCTGGAGCATCGACATGCCCGATGACGTAGCAGAGGCCGCCACCTCCCGCTGGTGGCCGGTACCTGCGATCCCACAAGGAACGCTCCTCGTCGTCTCCCTCGCAACGATCGTCGTGCGCGTGCGACGAATCGTCGGGGCCCCACGCACCCAAGGCCGAGCCGCCTTCAGCACCGTGGCCGCGGAACACACGATCTACGACAACGCCCGCATCAAGACCAGGCCGGGACCCGTCGTCGATCTGATTGCACTAGACCGCTGACGATGCACTCACCATGACCAACACTCCCTCTCACCGCGATGAGCGGCCCGATCAAGAATCCGCAGAGATCGACGCTGCGATTGCAGAAGTCGGGCAACCGTCCGCCGAGGACCCCGACGACGGCGGCACCGCCGCCCGTGCCCTCATCGACCGCGGCGGCTGGGAGTGGGACACACCAGCACGCCGCCCGTCCGCCAGAGACGAGCAGGCCCGGACTGACGAGTTCATGCGCGCAATGGACGCACTCGACGCCAGCACCACCCCCGCAGAGATCGCGGAGCAACACGCACTCATCCAGCAGCTACGGGACGCCGAAGGCACGATCCAGGACGAGGCACGCAGGCTCGAGCGGATGGCACGCCGGGCGTGTGGCCGGGACCAGAAGCGATGCCACGGCGAAGACAACGCGGGTGCGTAGCACCATCACAGCGGCTGAAAACCGGACATACGGGTAGATCTCGGGCGTATGTCGAGAGTTTAGATACAGGATCAAGGGCGGCGGCTCCGCCGCCGCCTGGCGCGGCCCACGGGGCCGCTTCACGGGCTGCGCTGCGGCGCTGGCGCGCCGTTCTCGCCCGCGCGCGGCCCCGTGGCCCGCGCCCTGCCACCCCTGACCAGGTGAAGGCAGGGAGACAGGCGGCCGAGTGGGTCAACCACACGGCTCATAGCACGCCGAAGACCCGACCGGCGCTCTTGCCGTCGGGTCACTGTCCGTCACGTGCTGCCGCGCCCGTTCGTTCCTCACGGGCTTGCCCCTGGAACTACGTGGGCACTCTCGCGGCGTGGAGACCTCTCCTGGCCGCTACGAGGAGGTCGTGCCACTCGTCGCGCGCCTCGACCCAAACCCCGGGCAGCCAGGCGATGTCCGGAGCCGCCTCGTCGCGTTCACCTCGGGCATGCTCGACCCGCCGTTCCCGAGCCTTCGTCAGCGTCAGCTCCGACCAGTCACGCGACCTCCTGGCGGTGTTCCCGCGCCAGCCCCACGCACGCGACAGACGCCGCGCCGACTCCTCCCCGCCGCCCTCCGCGCGCACCCGCATCCCCAGCAGATCAGCCGCCGCCCGCAACCGCGCGTGATGCACCCTCCGCACACCCGCCGCGCCGTCGTCGAGCACGTCGGACCCCACATCCTTCGCCGCGTACCCCAGCACCTTCGCCAGGTAGCCCGCAGTGCGGAACGCGCTCTGCTCGGTCCGGACGACGTCCGCGCGCACCTGCCGACCCCACGTCACGCGCTCTCCCGAGCGGGCGGCACCCGTGAACACCCCAGCATCACGCGTCGCAGCCTCCACGAGCCGTGAACGAGGCCGACCCCGCTTGTCCTTGTACACGTCCAGACTCGTACTCGGCGGAAACCGCAGGATCACGTGCAGATGGATCGCGCCACGCCCCTGCCACTCCGCCACCCCCGCGTACGTCGGACGACGCGCCACGTACCCCTGCTTCGACTCCGACCACTTCACCAAGCCGGCACGACGACCGATCTCCTGCGCCGTGCGCCCCCACAGCCGGCCCGCCGCATAGTTGAACCCCACCGCACCCTCGTACCCGTACCCGTCCAAGTCCAGCGGCGTCCCACCCACCGGGTCCGTAGGGCCATGAGCCCGCCCGCACGGGCACTTCACCACCGAGCTACCACCCGGCCGCCAAACCTCGTCCTTCGAGACCCGGTGCACCCGGCCGAACGACGGCGCCGTAAGCGTCAGCAGCACCACCGTCTCCCCGGCCTCCACCGCCGCGCGCAGCCCCTCGAACAGCACCGCCCGCACGTCGCCCTTGTACAGCGCCGCGCACGACGGGCACGACCGACGAAGCCGAGTGCCGCACCGCACCAGCACCTCCACCGGCTCACCCGACGACCGGTCAACACCACGGCGCCGGATCGGCCGCTGACACGGCAGCCCAAGCCCGATCTCCTCGACCAGCGCCGCCAGGTCGGCACGAGTCGCCCTCGCGCGAGTACCCTCAGCAGTGACGGGTGTACCCATCGTCTACGCACCTGTCCCGCCCCGGTGCGTTGCAGCGCAGCCGGGGCATTTTCAGGTGCGGCGGTGCCCGCCACGGTGCCCGCCAGACAGCACGGCCCGGTCCCCCGACGCCCCCGTTCTCGGGCGTCTCGGGTCACTCGGGCGAGACGATCACAGCGCTTCCGGGTTCACCGTCGAACTCCGGAGCAGAAGGTCGTAGGTTCGAATCCTATCGAGGGCACCGCGCTCCGCTCCGACGAGCCTGGCCCGCCTCCGGCGGCCGGGCTCGCGTCGTCTCCGGGCCCGGCTGCTCCCGCGCCCCGTCCCGCGCGCCCGCTACGGTGGGGCCATGACCGACGGCGGCTACGGGGACTTCGAGTTCGAGCGCCGGTTCCTCGTGCGCGACCTGCCCGAGGACCTGCGCGACGCACCGGCGCTCATCGTGCAGAGCTACTACCTCGCCGACGAGGGCTACGCGCTGCGGCTGCGCGCCAAGGTCCCGACCGTGGACGCGACGATGGACCCGGCGACGGACCCCGTGCACCTCCTGGACCGCTACGCGCCCGCGGTCGACCTGTGCACCCTCACCGTCAAGGGTCCGATGGCGGGCGGCACGCGCTACGAGGCGGAGCGTGAGGTCGACGTCGCGGTGGGCGTGCAGATGATCCGCCGTGGCGGCGCACGCGTCGTCAAGACGCGGTACTCGGTCTGGGTCGGGGCGGACGGCTGGGTGGTCGACGTGTTCGGCGGGGCGAACCACCCGCTCGTCGTCGCGGAGTGCGAGCGGACCGGACCCGTGACGGACCTGCAGATCCCCGCGTTCTGCGTCACCGAGCTCACGGACGACCCCCGGTTCTCCAACGACGCCCTCGCGAGCCGGCCCTACGGCGCGTGGCGCGACGACTTCGAGGCCGAGCTCGCGGCGGCCGGTCCCCGGTTCCTCCAGGACTTCGGCCGCAACGAGCGGCTCTCCGGCCCGTAGCCACCGCGCTGCGCGTGGCGCCCGCCGGCACCCCGGTCAGCGCAGCGCGTCCGCGGCGGCGCACACGGCGGCGACGTCGAACCGGACCGTCCGGCGGTCGACCGGGACCCACCCGGGCTCGTGCCCGAACAGCACCGCCCACGGCAGCGCACCGGAGGAGACGTGCTCGCGCGCGTGGTCGCGCGCCCGGGCGTCCGCGACCTCTCGCTCGACCGCGTCCTCCAGCGCCACGAGCTCGGCCCGCACGGCCTCGCCCTTCTCCGTGAGGCGACGCGCCCGGCCGGGCTCGAGGTAGCCGTCGCGACGCGCGCCCTGCACGACGCGGCGCGACGCGGCGTGCACGCGGTCGCGGAGGGCGTCGTCCCGGGGGTCGAGCGCGACGCGCGCGCCTGCACGGGCGTCGTCGCCCAGCAGCGCGGTCAGTGCGAGGCGCTCGCGCTCGGACGCGGGCGATGCGTCGAGGAGGACGAGCACGGGAGGCGAGCCGGCCGCCGTCGGCTCCACCCGGACGAGGCCGGCGAGCGCGAGACTCAGCACCTGCGCGGCGAGCGCGTGCTCGGGACGGCGCAGGACGACCGCGGCGAGGAGCAGGTCGGCCACGGTTCCGACGATACGGCGGAGAGGGCCGCGGCGGAGGGTGCCGGGCCGCGTCAGGAGTTCTGGATCTCCTCGACGCCCTGGACGAACTCGAAGTGCCACGGCTCGTAGGCGCCGCTGCCGCCGCGCTTGGCCCAGGCGGGGTTGGCCCAGCCGTAGGTGGCACCGTTCTGGTTGATCCACGCGTAGACCTCGCGCGAGCCGGTCTCGACCGAGCACAGGTCGATCGCGAGCCCCCACCCGTGCATGGACCAACCGGGGGGCGCGGCGAACGCGCCGCGGGAGGACTTGAGCGACACCTGCGTCGAGAGCGTGCGGTACGACGAGACGAGGCACAGGTCACGACCGAACGTCGCCCGGAAGGCCTCGTTCATGGCCGACAGCGAGACCGCGGCGTCGGGCCGCAGGTGCTCGCCCGCCTGCCAGAGCTCGCACAGCGCGTGCTCGTCGAGCTTGCCGTTGGTGCCCGCGGGGCGGACCGTGGGGTCGCAGCCGGGGAGCGGGTCGCGCGCGGCGGACCGGGAGGCGGCCTCGCGCCGCACCTCGACGCGGGGGGCGGCGGCGACGCTCTGCGAGACCGCGGGTGCGGTCGACGCGGCGGTCGCCAGGTCGAGGGCGCTGGGACCCAGCGGTCGCGTGTCGGGCTCGAAGGGCGAACCGGTGCCCAGCCCGTCGTCCGCGCCGGCGGAGAGGGGCATGGCGATCGTCGCGGCGGCGAGCGTCCCGAGGACGGCGATGCGCGGCATCCAGCGGTGCTGGCTGGAGACCTGTGCCTGGGGGCGACGACGGCGGGAACCCTGCTCCGCCTCGCGCCGGGCCCGTCGGGACTCGAGGGCGGGTGCGTCGGCCTGCTGCGACTCCACCCGCCACCTGCCTCTCACCCTTCGGGGTGGCTCTCGGGCCACCGACGACCGATCAATCACGGAACAGTAACGAAGCACTCCGACGATGCCAAGTCCCCTGTTCAGGGGCGGGGCCGGAGGCCCGCGCGTGCCTCACGGACGACGCTGCATCGCGTCGCGCACCTCCCCCACGAGCTCTTCGAGGATGTCCTCGAGGAACACGACGCCGAGGGCTCCGCCGCCCGCGGGCGCGTCGACGCGCGCCAGGTGCGCGCCCGAGCGCTGCATCGCCCGGAGCGCGTCCTCGACCTCGTCGCCGGGGGCGGCGGTCGCGAGCGCGCGCACGCGCCACGACGGGACGGGGGCCCCGCGCGTCGTCTCGTCCGCGTACAGCACGTCCTTGACGTGGAGGTAGCCCACGAGCTCGCCCGAGACGTCGGCGACCGCGAACCGCGAGAACCCGGTCTTGGCGACGAGGCGCTCGACCTCCTCGGGCGTGCAGCCCTCGGTGACGGTGACGAGGTCCGCGACCGGCACCATGACGTCCTGCGCGGTGCGCTCGGAGAACTCGATCGCGCCCGAGAGGAGGCCCTGCTCGTCCCGCAGCACGCCCTCCGCCTGGGAGTGCTCGACGATCGACTGGACCTCCTCCGCGGTGAACGCGGAGGCGACCTCGTCCTTGGGCTCGACCCCCGTCGCCCGGACCGCGTGGTTCGCGAGCCAGTTGAGCGCGACGATGACGGGGCGCAGCACGCGCCCGATCCACACGAGCGGCGGCCCGAACCACATGACCGCCGTCTCGGGACCCGCGACCGCGAGGTTCTTCGGGACCATCTCGCCCAGCACCACGTGCAGGTAGACGACGATCGCGAGCGCGACGACGAACGCGATCGGGTGGGCGAGCGACGTGCTCACGCCGAGGGCGTGCAACGGGTCCTCGATGAGGTGCGCGAGCGCCGGCTCGGCGACCACGCCGAGGCCCGTGGAGCAGACCGTCACCCCGAGCTGGGCGCACGCGAGCATGAGCGACACGTTCTCCATCGCCCACAGGACCGTCTGCGCCCGGCGGTTGCCCTGCGCGGCGAGCGGCTCGATCGCCGAGCGCCGGGCGGAGATGACGGCGAACTCGGCGCCGACGAAGAACGCGTTCCCCGCGAGCAGGAGGACGGCGACGAGGAGCGCGGTGGTCGAGCTCACGACTCCACCTCCTCGGGGGCCGCACGAACGGAGAGCCGCTCGACCCGCCGACCCTCCATCGCCTCCACGCGCAGCACGACGCGGTCGCGATCGTCGCCCGCGACGACCTCGTCGCCCGGCTCCGGCACGCGCCCGAGCCGCGCCATGACGAGGCCGCCGAGCGTCTCGTACGCGCCGTCCTCGGGCGCACGGAGCCCGGTGACCTCGGTGAGCTCGTCGGGCCGCATGACGCCCGGGACGAGCCAGGAGCCGTCCGCACGGCGGGCCGCCCCCGCGCGCCGCGGGTCGTGCTCGTCCGCCACGTCCCCCACGAGCTCCTCGACGACGTCCTCGAGGGTCACGACGCCGGAGGTGCCGCCGTACTCGTCGACGACGACCGCCATCTGGAGCCCGAAGCCGCGCAGCTCGACGAGCAGCGGGCCGAGGCGCACGGTCTCCGGCACCCGGGGCGCCTCGACCATGAGCGCCGCCGCCGGGACCTCCTCGCGCCGCTCGTACGGGACGGCGACGGCGCGGCGCAGGTGGACGAGGCCGACGACGTCGTCCCGGTCCTCGCCGATGACCGGGAAGCGGGAGTGCCCGGTCCGGCGCGCGGCGTCGACGACGTCCGCGGCCGTCGCGTCGCGGTCCACGACGACCATCCGCATCCGGTCCGTCATGACGTCGACCGCGCTCAGCTCGTCGAGCTCGATGGAGTTGGTGAGGAGCGTCGCGACGGACACGTCGAGCGTGCCCTCCTGGGCCGAGCGGCGGACGAGCGCGGCGAGCTCGGAGGCGGAGCGCGCGCCCGACAGCTCCTCGCGCGGCTCGACGCCGACGCGGCGCAGGATCGCGTTCGCCGAGCCGTTGAGCACGGCGATCACGGGCCGGAACAGCTTGGTGAACTGGCGCTGCACCGGCACGACCTGCCGGGCCGTCGCGTAGGGCGCGCTGAGGGCGAAGTTCTTGGGGATGAGCTCGCCGAAGAGCATCGAGACGAAGTTCACGACGAGGAGGGCCAGGACCCCGGCGAGGACCGCCGAGGCCGCCTGCCCGAGCGCGGTGGCGCCCAGCCCGGCGCCGAACAGCGAGAGCAGCGCCGGCTGCGCCGTGTAGCCGAGGAGGATCGTGGTGAGCGTGATGCCGACCTGCGCGGACGACAGCTCGGTCGACAGGTGCTTGAGGCCGGCCCGGACGCTGCGGTCGCGCCGGTCGGCACGCGGCCTCCCGCCGGAGGGCGGGGATCCGCGTCTGTCGCCCTCCTGGTCGGGGTCGTCACCGGCGGGGAGGACGGCGGGGTCGAGGGTGACCAGGGAGAACTCGCTGGCCACGAAGACGGCGGTGCCTGCGGTGAGGAGCACCCCGAGCGCGACCATGACCCAGTCGCCTACCACGAGGTGCTCCACCGATATCGAGAGGTGCTCTTCATCGTGCCGACGATGCTAGCGCCCGCTCCCCCCGGGGCGCCCGGGCGTGCGGCGCCCGGCCGCTCGGCGGCGGGGAAATCCGGCCGACCTGGGCCGACGTGTGCCACGCTGTATCCCATGGCAGATCCGAGGGCAGCGAGCGCATCACCGACCGGCGCGGGCGCCGGTCCCGTCCCGGGCCGCGGGCCCGTGCCCACGACGGCGCCGTTGACGGGCGGCACCCCGCAGCAGGCGGCCACGGTCCTCGTCGTCGAGGACGAGCCCGCCATCGCGACGGCGATCGCGCAGCGCCTGAGCGCCGAGGGCTGGCGCGTCGAGGTCGCGCGCGACGGGCTCTCCGGCGTCGACGCCGCGACGCGGCTGCGCCCGGACGTGATCGTGCTCGACGTCATGCTGCCCGGCATCGACGGCCTCGAGGTCACCCGGCGCATCCAGGCCGAGCAGCCCGTGCCGATCCTCATGCTCACCGCGCGCGACGACGAGACCGACATGCTCATCGGGCTCGGCGTGGGTGCGGACGACTACATGACGAAGCCCTTCTCGATGCGCGAGCTCGTCGCGCGCATCAAGGCGCTGCTGCGCCGGGTCGACCGTGCCACGCAGGCCGCGAGCGCCGCGCCGACCGACCCGCCCATGACGGTCGGCGACGTGACGATCGACAAGGCTCAGCGCCGCGTCTACCGCGCGGGCGACGAGGTCCACCTCACGCCCACCGAGTTCGAGCTCCTCGTCATGCTGGCGAGCTCGCCCAAGACCGTGCTCACGCGCGAGCGTCTCCTCGCGGAGGTCTGGGACTGGGCGGACGCGAGCGGGACGCGCACCGTCGACTCGCACATCAAGGCGCTGCGCCGCAAGCTCGGCGCGGACCTCATCCGCACGGTCCACGGCGTCGGCTACGCGTTCGAGCCGCCCGCCGGATGACCTCCCACCCCGCTGACCCTGCCGACCCGGTCGACGGCGCGGGCCGGGGCCCGGGCGGCCCGAGCGCTCCGCCGCGCAACGGCGCGCACCGCGCGCACACGATCCGCCCGCACCTGCCCGACGTCCGTCCGCTCGACTCGTTCCGCTCGCTGAAGATCAAGCTCGGCGTGCTCGTGGCCGCGACCGTCACGCTCGCGGTCCTCATCACGTGGATCGGGCTGCAGAACCAGCTCGGGCCGTCGCGCACGTTCCCGCTCGCGATCGTCCTGTCGCTGCTGCTCACCCAGCTCCTCGCGCGGGGCATGACGTCGCCGCTGCGCGAGATGACGGCGGCGGCGCGCGCGATGGCCGACGGCGACTACACGCGGCGGGTGCGGGCGACGAGCCGCGACGAGGTGGGCCAGCTCGCCGTCGCGTTCAACGTCATGGCGGAGGACCTCGCGACGAGCGACCAGGTGCGACGCGAGCTCATCGCGAACGTGTCGCACGAGCTGCGGACGCCGATCGCGGCGCTCCAGGCGCAGCTCGAGAACGTCGTCGACGGCGTCACGCAGCCGACGCCCGCGACGATGGAGATGGCCCTGGCGCAGACGGAGCGCCTCACGCGCCTCGTCTCCTACCTCCTGGACCTGTCGCGCATCGAGGCGGGCGCGGCGGCCCTCAACATCACCGAGATCGACGTGGGCGACTTCCTCGAGGAGAACGCCGAGGCGGTGTCGATGGTGGAGGCCGGGAAGCAGCTCCGGTACGTCGTGGACGTCACGCCCCCCGACCTCGTGCTCGAGGCGGACCGCGAGCGGCTGCACCAGGTCGTGACGAACCTGCTGCAGAACGCGATCCGGCACTCCCCGCAGGGGGGCGAGATCCGGCTCGAGGCGTACCCGGTGGACGACGACGTCGTGCTCGAGATCGTGGACGAGGGCCCGGGGATCGCGAAGGAGGACCGCGAGCGCATCTTCGAGCGCTTCGCCCGGGCCAGCGCGACCGGCACGCACACGACGACCGGCGGCTCGACGGGCGGGACGGGCATCGGCCTGGCGATCGTCCGGTGGGCGATCGACCTGCACGGCGGGCGGATCGAGGTCGCGGACTCGCGCAGCGGGGCGACGATGCGCGTCACGCTCCCGGCGCACGCCCACGCCGTCGAGCCCGACCTGCTCGGCGAGCCGGCGCCCGGCCCCGAGGGCCCGACGACCCCCTGAGCCCGCGGCTGACAGCGCGGGCACGCCCGCGCGGGCGTGCGTGAGATCCGTCACACCGCCCGCCCCGGATACCTCGCGATGGCGTGGAATTCCGCGATCTTGCCGTCCGACGAGGTCCGCGTGGGATCACTTTTGCCTGGCCCAGACGCGGCGTGAAGAACCCGCGAACAGGCCGCGCGCGAACGCCCCGCGCAGCCCCCCGGGCCGCCGCCGAGGGCCTAGGCTGGAGTGGTCCGGAATCCGGACGAGTCTGCGCCGACGTCGGCCGCACGCCTCGCGCGTGCCGCCGCACGCCTGCTCGCAGACTGTGACCGACAGCGACCTGTGTGTGAAAGTGGGCGATCCTCGCGTGTCCCCGAAGGCTGAGTCAGAGGCGATCAGCGACGCAAGCTCCGTGTTCGGAGCGAACGAGTGGCTGGTCGACGAGCTGTACGAGCAGTATCTCCTGGACAAGAACGCGGTGGACCCCGCGTGGTGGGACTTCTTCGAGGACTACCGTCCGGCGGAGCGTGCCGAGGCAGCAGCCACGACGGCCGCCGCGCCGTCGACGCCCGTGAACGGGTCCTCCGCGGCGCCCGCCGCGGCCCCTTCCGCGCCGGTCGCCCCCGCCGCCGTGACGGACGGCTCGGCCGCCGCCGAGGCGGCGCAGCGCGTCAAGCCCCCGAAGCTCCCTGCCGACCCCGCGGTCAACGCCGCCGCCGAGGCCGTCCGGGCGACGCGGCCCGTCGCGACCGCCCAGCCCGCGACCGCGCCGTACGCGCAGGTCCCGGCCCGCAAGGTCGCCGGCGCGCCGACGGCCGAGGCGGAGACCGTGGCGGACGACGTGCAGAAGCTCCGCGGCCCCGCGGCGCGCGTCGTGACGAACATGGAGGCCAGCATCCAGGTGCCGACGGCGACGTCGGTGCGCGCGGTGCCGGCCAAGCTCATGGTCGACAACCGGATCGTCATCAACAACCACCTCGCGCGCGGCCGCGGCGGCAAGATCTCGTTCACGCATCTCATCGGGTTCGCGCTCGTCGAGGCGCTGGCGGACATGCCGATCATGAACGCGAGCTACACGCAGCTCGACGGCAAGCCCGCGGTGAACCAGCCGGCGCACGTCAACTTCGGGCTCGCCATCGACCTGGCCAAGCCGGACGGGTCGCGCCAGCTCCTCGTGCCGAGCATCAAGAAGGCCGAGACGATGGACTTCGCCCAGTTCTGGGCGGCCTACGAGGACCTCGTCCGCCGGGCGCGCGGCGGCAAGCTCGGCGTCGACGACTTCGCCGGGACCACGATCTCGCTGACCAACCCCGGCGGCATCGGCACCGTCCACTCGGTGCCGCGCCTCATGGCGGGTCAGGGCACGATCATCGGCGTCGGCGCGATGGACTACCCCGCGGAGTTCGCGGGCGCGTCCACCGAGCGCCTCGCGCGCCTCGGCATCTCGAAGGTCCTGACGATCACGTCGACCTACGACCACCGCATCATCCAGGGCGCGCAGTCCGGCGAGTTCCTCCGGATCCTGTCGCAGAAGCTCCTCGGCGAGGACGGCTTCTACGACCGCGTGTTCGCGGCGCTGCGCATCCCGTACGAGCCGGTGCGCTGGGTCCGCGACAACACCACGGACGCCGAGATCGAGGCGGCCAAGCCCGCCAAGATCGCCGAGCTCATCCACTCGTACCGGTCGCGCGGGCACCTCATGGCCGACACCGACCCGCTCGCGTACCGGCAGCGCAAGCACGGCGACCTGGACATCCAGAACCACGGCATGACGCTGTGGGACCTGGACCGCACGTTCCCCACGGGCGGCTTCGGCGGCAAGACGAAGTCCTCGCTGCGCGACATCCTCGGCCTCCTGCGCGACTCGTACTGCCGGACCGTCGGCGTCGAGTACATGCACCTGGCCGACCGCACGCAGCGCAAGTGGCTCCAGGAGCGCCTCGAGTCCGGGTACGCGCGCACGCCGCGCGAGGACCAGCTCCGCATCCTGCGCCGCCTCAACTCGGCCGAGGCGTTCGAGACCTTCCTCCAGACGAAGTTCGTCGGGCAGAAGCGCTTCTCCCTCGAGGGCGGCGAGGCGCTCATCCCGCTGCTCGACGCGATCCTGTCGAAGGCGGCGGAGAACGGCCTCGACGAGGTCGGCATCGGCATGGCCCACCGCGGTCGCCTCAACGTGCTGGCCAACATCGCGGGCAAGAGCTACGCGCAGATCTTCGCCGAGTTCGAGGGCAACCTCGACCCGAAGAGCGTGCAGGGCTCGGGCGACGTGAAGTACCACCTCGGCACCGAGGGCGTCTTCACCGCCGAGACCGGCGCGACGACCAAGGTCTACCTCGCCGCCAACCCGTCGCACCTCGAGGCGGTCGACCCGGTGCTCGAGGGCATCGTGCGCGCCAAGCAGGACCGCATCGACCTGGGCGGCGACGGGTTCTCCGTCCTGCCGATCCTCATCCACGGCGACGCGGCCTTCGCGGGCCAGGGCGTCGTGCCCGAGGTGCTCAACCTCGCGCAGCTGCGCGGGTACCGCACGGGCGGCACGGTGCACGTCCTCATCAACAACCAGGTCGGCTTCACCACCGGCCCGTCGTCGTCGCGCTCGACGACGTACGCGACCGACGTCGCCAAGGGCTACCAGGTCCCGATCTTCCACGTGAACGGCGACGACCCGGAGGCGTGCGTGCGCGTCGCGGAGCTGGCCTTCGCCTTCCGCGAGCAGTTCGACCGCGACGTGATCATCGACATGATCTGCTACCGCCGCCGCGGTCACAACGAGGGCGACGACCCCTCGATGACGCAGCCGCTCATGTACAACCTCATCGAGGCCAAGCGCTCGGTGCGCAAGCTCTACACCGAGAACCTCGTCGCGCGCGGCGACATCACGCTCGAGGAGGCCGAGCACGTCCTCCAGGACTACCAGGCCCAGCTCGAGCGCGTGTTCACCGAGACCAAGGAGGGCGGCTTCACGCCCGCCGCGGACCGTGAGCCGATCGCCGGCCTCGAGCGCCCGGAGTCCCAGCTCGAGGACGCGGGCACGATGGTCGGCTGGAAGACGGCGATCGACCGCTCGGTCCTCGAGCGCGTCGGCCAGGTCCACGTCGCGCCGCCGGAGGGCTTCACCGTCCACCCCAAGCTCGCGCAGCTCCTCGAGAAGCGCCGGCAGATGTCCGTCGAGGGCGGCATCGACTGGGGCTTCGGCGAGCTCGCCGCGTTCGGCTCGCTCCTCGTGGAGGGCACGCCCGTGCGCCTCGCCGGGCAGGACTCGCGCCGCGGCACGTTCGTGCAGCGCCACGCCGTCCTGCACGACCGCGAGACGGGCGCCGAGTGGACGCCGCTGCTGTACCTGTCGGCGGACCAGGCCAAGTTCTGGGTCTACGACTCGTCCCTGTCCGAGTACGCCGCGCTCGGCTTCGAGTACGGCTACTCCGTCGAGCGCCCGGACGCGCTCGTGCTGTGGGAGGCGCAGTTCGGCGACTTCGTCAACGGCGCCCAGACGGTGATCGACGAGTTCATCTCGTCCGCCGAGCAGAAGTGGGGCCAGCACTCCTCGGTCGTCATGCTCCTCCCCCACGGCTACGAGGGCCAGGGGCCGGACCACTCGTCCGCGCGCATCGAGCGGTTCCTGCAGCTCGCGGCCGAGGACAACATGACGATCGCGCAGCCGTCGACGCCCGCGTCGTACTTCCACCTGCTGCGCCAGCAGGCGTACGCCCGCCCGCGCCGTCCGCTCATCGTCTTCACGCCGAAGCAGCTGCTGCGCCTCAAGGCGGCCGCATCCAGCGTCGAGGACTTCACGACCGGCACGTTCCGCCCCGTCCTCCCCGACACGGCGGCCGACCCGGCGAAGGTCGACCGCGTGCTCCTGAGCACGGGCCGCGTCTACTACGACCTGCTCGCCGAGCGCACGAAGCGCGGCGACGAGGGCGTGGCGCTCGTCCGCCTCGAGCAGCTCTACCCGCTCGACGTCGACGGCATCCGGGCCGAGCTCGCGAAGTACCCGGGCGCCGAGGTCGTGTGGGTCCAGGACGAGCCGGAGAACCAGGGCGCCTGGTCGTTCGTGCACATCAACCTGCCCGAGGACCTGCCGCGCGTGAGCGTCGTCTCGCGCCCGGCGTCGGCGTCGACCGCCGCGGGCACGGCGAAGAAGCACCAGGCCCAGCAGGCCGTGCTGCTCGAGCAGGCGTTCGCCCGCTGACGTCGCGGGTTCCTCGCACCGGACCCGACGAAGGCCCCCTCCGTGCGGAGGGGGCCTTCGTCGTCGGTGCGTCCGCCGCCGTCGCGCCCGGGGTGGGGCACGGCGGCTCGCGCGGCGCGAGATCGACCCGTGCGTCCGAGATCGGCCCTCAGGGGGGTCGACGTGGAGACGTGCGGGTCGATCTCGCGGGTCACCAGCGGGTGTGGATCTTCTCGCGCAGGTGGCGGTCGTAGATCTCGCGGACGCCCGAGGTGAAGAGCGGGCCGAGGACGTCCGCGTCGCCCGCGGCGGCGTTCGAGCGGGCCTGCTCGACGTTGCGCGCGCCGGGGATGACGGTCGACACGCCGGGCTGCTGCCAGACCCAGGCGATCGCGACCTGGGCGGGCGTGAGCTCCTGCCCGACGACGTCCTGCACCAGCGTGGTGAACTCGCCCGCCGCCTGGACACCGGTCTCGAAGTCGACGCCCGAGAACGTCTCGCCGACGTCGAACGCGCTGCCGTCGCGGTTGTACGTGCGGTGGTCGTCGGCGGCGAAGGTCGTGTCCTTCGTGTATTTCCCCGACAGCAGCCCGGACGCCAGCGGCACGCGCGCGATGACCCCGACTCCCGCCGCGGACGCCGCGGGAAGGACGGCGTCGAGCGGCTTGAGCCGGAACGCGTTGAGGATGATCTGCACCGTCGCGACGCCAGGGCGCGCGATGGCGGTGAGCGCCTCGTCGACCGTCTCGACGCTCACGCCGTAGCTCGCGATCGCGCCCTCGGCGACGAGCGTGTCGAGCCCGTCGTAGACCTCGTCGCGCGAGTAGACCGCCGTCGGGGGGCAGTGGAGCTGGACGAGGTCGAGGCGGTCCGTCCGGAGGTTCCGCCGCGACCGGTCGGTCCACTCGCGGAACTTCGCGAGCGTGAAGTTGTCCGCGTCCTGCGCCTCGCGACGCCCCATCTTGGTCGCGACCGTGATCGCGTGGCCCGGGTTGTCCGCGAGGTAGCCGCCGATGATCTGCTCGCTGCGCCCGTCGCCGTAGACGTCCGCGGTGTCGAAGAACGTCACGCCGGCCTCGGCCGAGGCGTCGAGCACGGCGCGCGCGTCGTCCTCGCTCACGTCGCCCCAGTCGGCGCCGAGCTGCCAGGTTCCCAGTCCGACGACCGAGACGAGCCGTCCCGTGCGTCCGAGCACCTGTCGTTCCATCGTTCCTCCTCGTGCTCCGTCGGGTGCGCCGGGAGACACACCCGGGCACCGAGTCTGACTGCCGAGAGCGCATCGCGCACGCTCGCACGCCGAGTACCGTATGTGAGCGTGAACACCCATGCCCCCTCGGGAACCCAGGTCCGCATCGCCCACGGCGAGCACGCAGCGACGATCACCGAGGTCGGAGCGGCCGTGCGCGAGTACGCGGTGGGCGGCAGGCCCGTCTTCACCTCCTTCCCCGAGGACGAGGTCGCGCCCGCGTTCAACGGCGCGGTCCTGCTCCCCTGGCCCAACCGGCTGCGCGACGGCGCGTACGAGGTGGACGGCACCACGTACCAGGTGCCCGTGTCGGAGCCCGACCGGGGCACCGCCCTGCACGGGCTGGCCTGCTGGCAGCGCTGGGTCGTCGTCGAGCACGAGGCCTCGCGCGCGACGCTCGAGCTGCACCTGCCGCCGTCGCCCGGCTACCCGTTCGACCTCGTCGCGCGCGTCACCTACTCGCTCGACGACGCCGGTCTGCGCGTCCACGTGCGGACGACGAACGTCGGCACCGCGACCGCGCCGTACGGCATCGGCTTCCACCCGTGGCTGTCGGCCGACGGTGCGAACCTCGACGAGTGCACGCTGCGCCTCGACGCCGCGACCCGCGTCACGACCGACGAGCGGCTCCTGCCCACCGGCACCGAGCCGGCCGCCGGGAGCTACGACCTGCGCGAGCCGCGCCTGCTCGCGGGCGTCGACCTCGACGACGCCTACGTCGACGTGCTGCGCGACGCCGACGGCCTGTCCTGGATGCGCCTGTCCGCGCCCGACGGCCGCACGTCCGCCGTCTGGATGGACGGCTCGATGGACACGTGGCAGGTCTGCACGGGCGACCACGTCGGCGACGTCGCGTTCCGCCGGTCCGGCGTGGCGGCGGAGCCGATGAGCTGCGTCGCGGACGCATTCCGCACCGGCGAGCGCCTCGTGCGGCTCGAGCCGGGCGCCTCGCACGAGGTCGTCTGGGGCGCGACGCTGCTCTGATCGGCGGGCGGTGGGCGGTCCGTCCGATATGCCCGGCTGGACACGCCGTCGCCACGGGATCGTTTCGACCCACGCCGTCCGCGTCGGGGAGAATGGCGCCCGTGGAGGACGCCGTGAGTCGAGAGGTACGGATCTGCGTCGTCGGCGACGAGCTGAGCGCCGGCGTCGGCGACGCGAAGGCCCTGGGGTGGGCGGGGCGCGTCGTCGCGCGCACCCGCTTCCCCCAGCCGGCGTACGTGTTCCCGCTCGCCATCCCCGGCGAGACGACGACGGCGCTCAGCCAGCGCTGGGAGGCGGAGACCGCGCGGCGGTTCGCCCCGGAGCCGGACGTGGACAACCGTCTCGTCATCGGCCTCGGCCGTCACGACCTCGACGCGGGGCTCTCGGTCGCGCGCTCGCGCCTCAACCTCGCGAACGTGCTCGACGTCGCGGAGTCGCACCGCCTGCCGACGTTCGTCGTCGGCCCCCCGCCGGGCCACGCGCAGGACGCCGAGCGGCTCGCCGAGCTCTCGCACGCCTTCTCGGACGTCGCGAACCGGCGCCGCGTGCCGTACGTGGACACGTTCAGCCCGCTCGTGACGCACGAGCAGTGGCTCGCGGACCTCGCGCAGAGCGGCAACGGCTTCCCGGGCCAGGCGGGCTACGGGCTCATGGCGTGGCTCGTGCTGCACACCGGCTGGCACGCCTGGCTGGGCCTCCCCGACGACACGGTCTGACCCGCGAGGTAGAGGCCCGGTAGCGCGAGGTAGAGGCCCGGTAGCGACCAGGCCTCTACCTCGCGGGAGAGACTCAGCCGCGCGAGACCGTGAGGTCGCCGGAGACGGTGTTCGCGGAGACGTACGCGCCGCCCGCGCCCGGCTGGTCGACGTGGTCGACCGACGTCGTGCGCTGCGCGGCCGAGTCCAGGCGGACGCCGTCGAGCACGGCCTTGCCCGTGACGCTGCGGGCCTTGAGGTTGACCGGCGACCCGGCCCCGAGACGCACGGCCACGTCGCCGGAGACGGTGCGCGCGTCGACGAGCGGCGTGCTCTCGCGCGCCACGACCTCGACGCCGCTCGTCACGGTGTTGACCGACACCCGGCCGAGCGTCCCGC
The DNA here is from genome assembly GCF_051844275.1 of Cellulosimicrobium sp. CpK407. NCBI lineage: Bacteria > Bacillati > Actinomycetota > Actinomycetes > Micrococcales > Promicromonosporaceae > Cellulosimicrobium > Cellulosimicrobium sp. CpK407. The sequence goes on along the minus strand of NZ_JBGNYC010000014.1, from coordinate 38,382 downwards.
CGAGCGTGACCGCCCCGGACGCGGTGCTCACGTGGACGTCGCCGACGTGCTCGCCGACGTCGACCGCGCCGGTGGCCGTCTTGATCGACGCCGTGCCGGAGACCCCCTGGACGCGTACGGCGCCCGTCGCGGTCGTCACGGACAGGTCGGCCCGCGACCCGACGACGGAGGCCGCGGCGCGCGCGGTCGTCACCTTGACGGGCACCTGCGCCGGGACGGTGAGCCGGACGACGGCGCGGTCCTTGTCGCGCAGGCCCTTGGCCCGCTCGACGAGGCCCTCGACGCCGGCGAAGTCGTAGCCGACGCGCAGCTCGCCGTCGTGGACGCTCACCTGCAGCGGGCGCTCGGACACCTCGCTGACGTCGAGGCGCGCCCCGGCCTCGCGCGCGGGGTCGGCGACGACGTCGACCGCGCCGTCGGTGAGCTGGACGACGACGCGTCGGACGTCGGCCACGTCGACGGTCTGGGGGGCGTTGATGACCCAGGACTCGGTGCTCATGCGCTTCTCCTCGTTCGGTTCTCTGGTTCGGGGTGCGGTGCGTGCGTCGAGGGGTTCTCGTGATCGTCGGTCAGGGCAGGGTCGCTCGCACGGCCTTGCGCGCGCTGTCGAGCACGGTGCGCAGGGTGTCGACCGTGAGCTCGGAGACGACGCTCGCGGCGTCCGCCCGGCGCAGGTCCGCGCGCACGTCCTCGCGGAAGCGCTGGAGCAGCGCCTCGGCCTCCATGCGCCACGCGTAGGACTCGCCGCGGCGCGGGTCCGGCCGGCCGTCGCGCGGGCGGGCGCGCGCCGTCTGGGCCGCGGCGGCGAGCTCGGCGCGCAGACCCTTCAGCGATCCCTGCACGTCGGCGCGCAGCGCCTCGGCGCGCTGGCGCACCGTCTCGGCGATGCCGTGCTCCAGCGCGGCGACGTCCCCGCGGCGCGCCTCGATCTCCGCGCGCCCGGCCGGCGTCAGCTCGTACGTCGTCTTGCGGCCGTCGGCGCTGCGGTGCACGAGGCCCTCGTCCTCGAGCCGCGCGAGGCGGGGGTAGATCGTCCCCGCGCTCGGCCGGTAGGTGCCGCCGAAGCGCTCCGAGAGCTCGGTGATGAGCTCGTAGCCGTGCTTGGGACCGCTGTCGAGGAGCGCCAGGAGGTACAGCCGGAGCTCGCCGTGCGCGAAGACGGTGGCCATCAGCGGTCCACCGGCCCGCTCGACGGCGCGGCGCCGCGAGCCCCCGGGCTCCCCCACGCGGGAGCGTCGGCATCGACCGGGGCGTCCTCGACCGGGTGCCCGGCCGCGTCCCACGACGTCTCGTCCGGCGCCCCGCGCAGGACGGTCACGTCGCCGGAGACGGCGGAGACCCGGACCGGCGAGCCGGCACCCGTCCGGGCGGGCTGGTGGAACGAGCGCGCGGACCCGCGCTGCTCCGTGCCGTCCACGAGGAGGCGCCCGCTCACGCAGCGGATCGCGTAGTCCATCGCGTCGGGGTCCGGCAGGCGCACGAGCACGTCGGCGGAGACGGCGCTCACGGTGATCTCGGACGGGGTGGTGCGGGTGTCGACGGTGACGGAGCCGGAGACCGAGTCGAGGCGCAGCGAGCGGAGGGCACCGGTCGCCGTGAGGCCGCCGGACACCGAGTCCATGCGGACCGGGCCGTCGTGCTCGCTCGCCGAGACCTCGCCCGAGACCGTGTCGACACGGAGCTCGCCGCGCGTGCGGCTCGTCATCACGGAGCCGGAGACGGTCGCCAGCCGGGCGCCGTCGCGCACGCCCGCGACGAGGGCCTCGCCCTGCACGGTCGCGACCTTGACCGTCGTCGTCGCCGGCACGGCGACGTGGACGTCGGCCGCGTCCTTGCCCGTGTAGGTGCGGAAGCGCTCGAGGAAGCCCTTCCAGCCCGCGACGAAGGGACCGTAGCCGACCCGGAGCGTGGCCCCCTCGAGGCGCACCTCCAGGGGGCGGCCCACGACCGAGTGGACCTCGACGCGCGTGTCGGTGCGCGTCGGGTCGTCGTGCGCGACGACGTCGATGCGCCCGCCGATGACGGTCGCGTCGAGCGTCCGCACGCGCGCCAGGTCGATGGCCTGCGGACCCGTGACGGTCCAGCTCTCCTGCGTCATCCTGTGCTCCGTCCGTGGTCGCGCCCCTGCGCCATGGCGGCGGTCGCGTGGGACACTCGCGATATATCTCGTTTCGCAAGACACGATATATCGCGTGCTCGGCCGAGGCAAGGGGTTGCGTGTGGGACGATGATGGGCGGACTTGACCCGCCGAGACCGGCGGGGCTCCCCCGATCGTCAGGAGAACACCATGAGCAAGCGCGGACGCAAGCGTCGCAGCCGCAAGGGCAACGCCGCGAACCACGGCAAGCGCCCCAACGCCTGAGACGCGCACCCCTCCGGGGATGGCGAGAGGGTCCGGACCGACGACGTCGGTCCGGACCCTCTCTCGTTCTTCGCCCGGCGGTGGCCGCGCCTTCGCGGGCGGGCCTCAGCGGGTCTCGACGACCGTCGTCGTCGTGACCATGACCGTGAGCTGCGTGTGGATGCGCTCCCGCAGCCCCGCGGGCGCCTTCTCGTGGCACGAGCGGCGCACGAGCTGCTTGACGAGCTCCTCGACGCTCAGCTCGGCGAGGCACGGCGAGCAGTGCGCGACGTGCGCGCGCATGCGCAGCTCGTCGTCCGGCGTCATCTCCGAGTCGAGGTACTCGTAGAGGTGCGTGAGCGCGTGCTCGCACTCCGACTCGCCCGCGGTCGAGTGCGGGATGGGCGTCACCGACTCCTCGACCGGGCCGCGCCCCGGGATCCGGCTCTCTGACGTGCTCACGACTCACCTCCGGGGGTCTTGGCCCCCACCAGTCCTCGCCTCACGGCGTAGTCGGCCAACAGCTCGCGCAGCTGGCGCCTGCCTCGGTGCAGGCGGGACATGACCGTGCCGATCGGTGTCCCCATGATCTCCGCGATCTCCTTGTAGGGGAAGCCCTCGACGTCCGCGTAGTACACGACCATGCGCCGGTCCTCGGGCAGCTCCTGCAGCGCACGCTTCACGTCCGAGTCCGGCAGCCGATCGAGCGCCTCCGCCTCGGCGGAGCGCAGCCCCTGCGACGTGTGCGAGGCGGCGCGCGCGATCTGCCAGTCCTCGACGTCGTCCGTCTGCGCCTGCTGCGGCTCGCGCTGCTTCTTGCGGTACGTGTTGATGAACGTGTTCGTGAGGATGCGGTACAGCCACGCCTTGAGGTTCGTGCCCGGCCGGTACTGGTGGAACGCCGCGAACGCCTTCGCGAAGGTCTCCTGCACCAGGTCCTCGGCGTCCGACGGGTTGCGCGTCATGCGCAGCGCCGCGGAGTAGAGCTGGTCGAGGTACTGCAGCGCGTCCTGCTCGAACCGCGCGGCGCGCGCGGCGTCGCTCTCGGTCTGCGGCGCGCGGTTCGTGTCCTCGGCGTCCGTGTCCGTGGGCAGCGCGCCCTCGACCGGCGTCGTCCCCGACGTCGTCGCGGGGCTGCCGGAGACGTCGCTGCCGGAGATTCGCTCTGTCATCAACAACGAGCCTAGTCCCCTGTTCGTCTGGGTGTCCGGTGACGTGACCGGTGCCGACCACGCGGCGGCGAACGCCGCGTCCGCCGTCGGCGCCTCGGGGGTCGACGACACGGCCCGGGCGGCGGGTGCGGGAGTCTCGAGCAGGACGGTCACGAGTGGTGCAACCCGCGGGCACCCTCGCGCATTCCCGCGGCCCCGGGCGGCCCGGCAGCGCGGCGCGCACGCGCGTCGTGGGTGGCGCGGGCGTCCCCCGGAGGGCAGGCTGGGACCGTCCGGCTCACGAAGGAGATCCGATGCTGCTGCGTCACCTCGCGAGGCCCATGCTGGCCTCCTGGTTCGTCTACGACGGCGTCCAGGCCGCCCTCAAGCCCGCCGAGCACGTCCGTGCGGCGCGCAGCGGGGTGGACCTCGTCGAGAAGGGCGCCGGGGTGGACGTGCCGCTGAGCGACCGCCAGGTGGCGACGCTGGTCCGCGCGCACGGCGCGGCCACGGCGGTCGCCGGCCTGTTCCTCGCCGTCGGGAAGGCGCCCCGCACGGCGGCCCTGACCCTCGCCGCGCTCACGGTGCCCCTCGCGGTCGTCAACCAGCCCTTCACCTCGGGCGAGGCGACGCGCGCCGAGCGCACGCGCAAGTTCGTGGCGAACGTCGGCGCGATCGGCGCGGCGCTCATCGCGGGCGCGGACTACGAGGGCCGCCCGGGCGTGCAGTGGCGCCTCGAGAAGGCCCGGCACGACCTCGCGCTCGCCAAGCAGGCGAAGCAGGAGGCCGCGGTCGCGAGCGCGAAGGGGGCCGTAAAGGACGTCTCGGCCTCGGCCCGGGGAGCCGCGAAGGAGGCCCGTCGCTCCGCGAAGAACGCGGCCAAGGAGGCGGGGCGCTCGGCGCGGCGGGCGACGAAGGCCGCCCAGGAGGCTGCCCAGCACGCGGCCGGCCTCGCCGCGGGGGCCGTGCACGACGCCGAGGCGGCGGTCCGGGCGAAGGTCGCCTGACGAGGTCGGGACGCGTCCGCGCGCCGGGACCCTCCGCCGTCGGGCGCGGTCCCTCCACTAGCCTGGAGGCCATGACGACCACGCCCTCCGCCGCGCCCGTGCCCCCCTCCGTCGACGAGGGCTGGGCCGCGCCCACGGCGGGCGGGCCGCTCGACGCGACCGTCGAGGTCCCGGGGTCGAAGTCGCTGACGAACCGGCTGCTCGTGCTGGCCGCGCTCGCCGACGGGCCCGGGACGCTGCGCGGTGCCCTGCGCAGCCGCGACGCGGACCTCATGATCGCCGCCCTGCGCACGCTCGGCGTCGGCGTCGAGGAGGGTGCGTCGCCGAGCGAGCTGCACGTGACCCCCGGTCCGCTGCGCGGTCCCGCGGAGGTCGACTGCGGCCTGGCCGGCACGGTCATGCGCTTCCTCCCGCCGCTCGCGGCGCTCGCCGACGGCACGGTCCGGTTCGACGGCGACGAGGGCGCGCGCGTGCGCCCCATGGGCCCGGTCCTCGCCGCGCTCAGCGCGCTCGAGGTCCCGGTCGAGGGCGACGGCGACGGGCTGCCGACGACGCTCCCCTTCACGATCCGGGGCCGCGGCCGGGTGCGCGGCGGGTCGGTCGACGTCGACGCGTCGGCGTCGAGTCAGTTCGTCTCCGGCCTCCTCCTCGCCGCCGCGCGCTACGACCAGGGGCTCACCGTCCGGCACATCGGCCACACGCTGCCGAGCATGCCCCACATCGAGATGACGGTGGAGGTCCTGCGGGAGGTCGGGGTCGTCGTCGACGACTCCCGGCCCGCGATCTGGCGGGTCGAGCCCGGTCCGATCGCGGCGCGCGACGTGCAGGTCGAGCCGGACCTGTCGAACGCCGCGCCGTTCCTCGCGGCCGCGCTCGTCGCGGGCGGCACCGTCCGCGTCACGGGCTGGCCGACGGCGACGACGCAGCCCGGCGCGATGGTCCCCGAGCTGCTGGAGTCGATGGGCGCGACCGCGTCGCTGGACGGCGACGTGCTGTCCGTGACGGGCACGGGCGAGGTGCGCGGCGTCGACGTGGACCTGCACGCGGCCGGCGAGCTCGCGCCGACGATCGCCGCGCTGGCGGCCCTGGCCGACTCGCCCAGCCGCCTGCGGGGCATCGCGCACCTGCGCGGGCACGAGACCGACCGGCTCGCGGCGCTCGCGACCGAGATCACGCGCCTCGGCGGGCAGGCGGAGGAGACGCGCGACGGTCTGGTCATCACGCCGCGCCCCCTGCACGGCGCGCTGTTCCGCACCTACCACGACCACCGCATGGCGACGTCCGCCGCCGTCATCGGCCTGCGCGTCCCGGGAGTCGGCGTCGAGAACGTCGAGACGACGGCCAAGACGCTGCCCGGGTTCGCGGACATGTGGCAGCGCATGCTCGGCGGCGGGACGGGTCCCGGCGAGGGAGCGGCGGCCCGCTGATGGCCCGCCGCGTCCCGGACGAGTCCGACTTCCGCTCGCGCCCCGGCAAGCGCGGCAGCCGTCCCCGCACCAAGCAGCGGCCCGAGCACGCGGACGCGGTCACGGGGTTCGTCACGGGGGTGGACCGCGGCCGGTACACGCTGCTCGTCGGGCACGACGGCCCGGACGGGGGCGACGCGGCCGGCGAGGACGAGCGCACGGTCCTCGCGATGAAGGCGCGCGAGCTCGGCCGCACGCGGATCGTGTGCGGGGACCGGGTCGACCTCGTCGGGGACGTGACGGGCGACGACGGGTCGCTCGCGCGGATCGTGCGCATCCAGGACCGGTCGTCGGTGCTCCGCCGCACGGCCGACGACACCGACCCCTACGAGCGCGTGATCGTCGCCAACGCCGACCAGCTCGTCGTCGTCACGGCCCTCGCCGAGCCCGAGCCGCGCACGCGCATGATCGACCGCTGCGTCGTCGCCGCGTACGACGCCGGCATGGACGTCCTCCTCTGCCTCACCAAGGCGGACCTGGCCGACCCCGGCCCGCTGCGCGCGCTGTACGAGCCGCTCGGCGTCTCCGTCGTCGTGACGCGGCGTGCGCCCGACGGCCTCGCGCCGGACGGCTGGGCGATCGAGCCGCTCGACGCGGTGCGCGAGGCGCTGGCCGGGCGCACGTCGGTGTTCGTCGGGCACTCGGGCGTCGGCAAGTCGACGCTCGTCAACGCGCTCGTCCCGGACGCGCAGCGCGCGACGGGCCACGTCAACGACGTCACGGGTCGCGGCCGTCACACGTCGACGTCGGCCGTCGCGCTGCGCCTGCCCGGCGGCGGCTGGGTCATCGACACGCCCGGCGTGCGGTCGTTCGGCCTCGCGCACGTGCAGGTCGACCACCTGCTGCACGCGTTCGAGGACCTCGACGCGGTCGCCGCGGACTGCCCGCGCGGGTGCACCCACCTCGACGACGCCCCGGACTGCGCGCTCGACGAGTGGGTCGAGGCCTCGCCCGACGACGAGACCCGCGCGGCCCGCGCCGCACGGCTCGAGTCGTTCCGCCGCGTGCTCGCCTCGCGCTCCGGCGCGGCCTGAGCCCTCGCCAGCGCGGCGCCTCCCCCGCCCGGGCGGGCACCGCTACGGTGTGAGCCATGACGCCCCCCTCGACGCGCGGCTACGACGACGACCTGCGCCTCGCCCACGTGATCGCCGACCAGGTCGACGCGCACACGATGTCGCGCTTCAAGGCGCTCGACCTGCACGTCGAGTCGAAGCCGGACTCGACGCCCGTGAGCGACGCCGACCGCACCGCCGAGGAGATCATCCGCGGCCAGCTCGGCCGGGCGCGCGGTCGCGACGCGATCGTGGGCGAGGAGTACGGCGAGACCGGTCACGGCGCACGGCGCTGGATCGTCGACCCGATCGACGGGACCAAGAACTTCGTGCGCGGGGTGCCCGTGTGGGCGACGCTCATCGCGCTTGCCGACGGGGACGAGGTCGTCGTCGGGCTCGTCTCGGCGCCCGCGCTCGGCCGGCGCTGGTGGGCGGCGAAGGGCACCGGCGCGTGGACCGGGAAGTCGCTCGCGGCCGCCTCGCGGCTGCAGGTGTCGGGCGTCTCGTCCTGGTCCGACGCGTCGCTCGCCTACGCGTCGCTCGACGGCTGGGAGGAGCGCGGCAAGCTCGAACCGTTCCTCGACCTCATGCGCGGCGCCTGGCGCACGCGCGGCTACGGCGACTTCTGGTCGTACATGCTCGTCGCCGAGGGCGCGGTCGACGCCGCGGCCGAGCCCGAGCTGGAGCTCTACGACATGGCCGCGCTCGTCCCCATCGTCACCGAGGCCGGCGGCCGGTTCACGTCGCTGGACGGCGCCGACGGCCCGTGGGGCGGCAACGCCGTCGCGACGAACGGGCTGCTGCACGACGAGGTGCTCGGCCGACTCGGCTGACGCGGACCGCCGCCGGGTCCCGCCCGGCCCCCGGGCCGGGCGGCGCCCCGCGCGGCCGTCAGCCGCGCGGCACGTCCTTGAGCTCCGACCAGTCGTACCAGAGCAGGTCGCGCTCGCCCACGCGGTCGATCGCGGCGTCGAGCGCCTCGTCGGCGCCGGGGCCGTCGTCGTCGGCCGCGGCGAGCACCGCCTCCACGTCCTCGACCGCCTCGGGCTCGTCGACGTGGACGCACACGATCGCGACGTCGGGCACGGTCCGCAGGACCTCGACGGCGCTGGGCGCGGGCGCGTCCTCGTCGTCGGAGTCGTCCCCGCCCACGACCTGCACCGCGCCGTCGGGCACCTCGAGCGTCACGACGAGCCGCTGGCGCGGCGCGTCCGGGCGCGCCGCGACGAGCGCGAGCGAGTCGTCCGCCGCCTCGAGCGCGGCCGCGTACTCCAGCCCCTCCTCGTCCTCGTCGGGCAGCGCGCGCGTCAGCGCGGCGGTCACGGCGTGGGCGCCGCGCGGGGCGACGGTCCAGCGGGCGGCGTCGGCGGTCACGGTGACGGCGTCGAGCTCGTCGAGCGTCGCGGGGAGGTAGATGCGCATGGGTTCAGTGTGCCGCCTCCAGCGCGAGTCCGTGCGCCGCACCACGCCCGGGCGGCGCAGCCTCCCGCACGTGCGCGGCGAGGTGCGCGAGGGCGCGGCGGGCAGGGCTCGTGGGCGCGGACTCGGCGAGCGTGCGACCCTCCCGGAGGCCGAGGTCGACCGCGGCGTCCTCCGGCACGACGTGCAGGTCGTCGACGCTCGCGTAGCGGGACATCGCGTCGCGCACCGCGCGCTCCGGCCGGGGGCCGACGACGCTCGCGCGCACGCGGTTCACCACGACGGCGCGCGCCGCGCCGACGCACGCGCCCGTCTCGGCGAGCTCGTCGAGCGCGCGGACGAGCCGCTGGAGCCCGACGGGGTCGCCCGCGCCGACGACGACCACGACGTCCGCCGCCGCGAGCGCGCTCCACGTCGCGTCGTTGCGCTGCGGAGCGCGGGTGTCGTAGGTCAGGAGCTCGTCCCGCTCGATCCCGAATCCGCAGTCGACGACCGTCCAGTCGGCGACCGACCGCGCGACCTCCCACACGGCGTCGAGCGACGCCCCGGGCAGCTCCGGCCACCGCGCCGCCCGGGTCAGGCCCGTGAGCACCCGGACCCGGGGCAGGACCGTCGGGGCGAGCGCGACCAGCCCCGGGGCGTCGAGCGCGCCCTGACCCGCGCTGCGGGCGGCCGCCGCGAGCCCCGGCGACTCGTCGAGCAGGCCGAGGCGCTGGGCGACGCTCCCGCCGTAGGTGTCCGCGTCGACGAGCAGGACCTCCGCGTCGGGCGACGAGGGGACCGTGGCCGGGACCTCCACGTCCTCGGGGCGCCGCTCCCGGCGGGGGCGGCGAGAGCGCCGTGCGGGCGCCGGCCCCGCGAGCTCGACGGCGAGGTTCGTGGCCACCGTCGTGCGACCGGGGGCGCCGGTCGGGCCCCACACGGCGACGGTCCGTCCGAGGCGGTGCTCCGGCCCCGGGTCCGCCGTGGCCCCGCCCGCGACCGACCGGGGGACGCCGGGCGCACCCGGCGCCGCCTCGCGCAGCGGCAGGATCGCACGGACGACGTCGCACAGCGCCTCCGGGGCGGAGTCCAGGTCCACGACCGCGTCGACCCCGAAGGCGCGCAGCCGCCCCTCCTCCCACGTCCCGCCCGGGGCGAGCGCGACGACCCGGACGCCGTGGGCGTGCAGGTCGACGATCGCCTGCCGGTCCAGCGCTGGCAGGTCGCACGACACGACGGCGACCCGGCCCGCGCCCGCCGCGGCGGCGGCGAGCAGCTCGACGAGGTCCGCGCACCGCCGCGTGACCTGGAGCCCCGGAGCGGCGAGCGTCGTGACCACCTCGGCCTCGCGCGCGCCCCGGACGGCGCACAGGACGGTCGCGACCGTGGTCGCGCCGCTCATCCCGCACCCCCGACCGGGACGAGCGCGATCGTCCCGTCCCCGGCCACCGCCGCGAGCACGGCCGGGAGGTCGTCGACCCCGACGAGGAGGTGGACCGTCGTCGGCCCGCCCACGACGAGCGTCCCCTCGCCCTCGTCGACCTGCGCGACGGTGACGCCGCTGACGAGCAGCGCGGGCTGCGGCGCCTCGTCTCCCGCAGCGGCACCCGGCTCGGCGGCGGCCGTCGGTCCGGGCGCCTCGGGGACGTACCAGACGTCGACCGCCGCGCCGGCGACGATCCGCTCCGAGAGACCCGTCGTCACCGGGACCGCGACCGCGCGCACCGTGAGGTCGGCCGCCGTACCGAGCGACGACGCGGGGACCAGCTCGCCCTCGGCGACGGTCCGCAGGACGACGGCCTCGTCCGGGAGCCCGTCCGCCACGAGCAGGTAGCGGTCCGTCTGCGCGCCGAGCCGCACCTCGACCGTCCTCAGGTCCGCCGCGGTCACGGCGGTCCCGGGGGTCAGCGCCGCCCCGGCCGCGTAGACGGTCACGGTCCGGCTCGCGGTGCTCACGGCCCACGACCCCAGGGCCACGGACAGCGCGACCACGACGATCCCCACGAGGAGCCGCGGGTCCTTCCAGCCGGGTCGCCTCAGGCGCGCGACGGGCCGTGGTGCGGGCTCGGCCCGCACGGGTCGTTCCGTGGTCGTCGTCATCGATCTCCCCCTCGGTGGTCCGGCACGTCAGCCGTGCCGCGGCTCCATGATCCCCGGTCCGCGGCGCGCGCGGCAGGCCCTGTGGACGAGCGCCGTGCCGCGGCGCGCGCGTGCCAGACTGACGCCATGGCCCAGCGGTTCCTCACCCTCGCCGACGTCACGGACGAGCTCAACATCTCCGCGGCGCAGGCGTACGCGCTCGTCCGCTCCGGGGAGCTCCCCGCGATCCAGGTGGGTGGCCGGGGGCAGTGGCGCGTCGAGGTCAGCGAGCTCGAGGCCTACATCCAGCGGATGTACGCCCAGACGCGCCAGCGCATCGAGGCCGGCGACTTCGACGGCTGACCGACCGGCGCGGCCTCGACCTGAGCCGACCTGCGCGGACACCGCCGCGAGTCTCACACGCTCCCCCTGCACGCTCGTCATCGCGGGACGAACCCCGGCTCCGACTCGCTCACGCACAGGACGGCGGACCAGGGCACGACCCGCGAGCCGTGCCCACCGCCCGGGGCGACCTCCAGGTCGACGTGGTCCTTGCCGACGCGCGCGACCCAGCCGGGGTACGTCCCGGCAGGGGTGCGCACCTGGACGGGTCGTCGGTCGCGCATCAGCGCGCGCAGGGCGTGGCCGAGGCCGAGCCGTGCCGACCGGGTCGAGGGTGCCGGCTGCGCGTGGCGGCTGAGGCCCTGGACGGCGGCGATCGCCACGGTCGGGACGAGGTGCTGGCGCCGGGCCTCGCCCACGAGCACCCACTCCTCCGCCGCCTCGCGCAGCTCGCCGGTGACGGCGGACCCGTCGCGCAGCTCGAGCGTGACGGTGCCGGGCGTGCCGCGCAGCCGCTCGACGAGCGTGATCGTCGCGTGCTCCGCGCGCGTGAGGTCGGCGACGGCCGCGGCCCGGTCCTGGGTCTCCGCGGCCGCGAGCTGTGCCGCGAGGTCGTCGAAGAGGGCGTCCCATCGCACCGGGACACCGTAGCGGTCCACCGCGCCGGCGCCGCGCGCCGTGTCCACATCACGAGAAGTCCCTCTGGACAGGTGGGCCGGGTCACGCTTAGATCGATCCGTCGCGATCAAACGACATCAAACGACATCAACAGCCGTCCTCGACGGACGGCCACGCAGGGGGCACACCGATGGACCGTCGCACCGCCGTACCCGCACGAGCCGGAGGCGTCGGCGTCCTCCTCGCGCTCCTCCTCGTCATGAGCGGCGCCGTGACGGTGCTCGCGCTGCGCGCCGCGCACCTCGTGAGCACGCTCTCCGGCACCCGCCCGGAGCCCTTCGTGGAGCTTCTCGCCGTGGCCCTCGGGGCCGTGGCGGCCACCTGGGTCGGCATCAGCGCGCTGGTCGGGCTGGGATGCGTGGTCGTGCGCGCCCTGGGCAGCTCGTGGGGCGCCGGGGAACGGCTCGTGCTGCGCGTGGCGCCGGCCGTCGTCCGCCGGGCCGTGCGGGCAGGTGTGGGGCTGACCGTCGGCGCGGGCCTGGTCCTCGCCGGGGGGACGGCGCAGGCCGCCACCACGCCGGACGCCGACCCCGGCGTCGTGGCGGTCGACCTGGGCTGGCAGACCTCGGCGCCAGCGACCGCACCGGTCGGGCCCGCGCAGCCTGCTCCCCTGCCGACGGCCGCGTCGGCACCCGACGCGCCGCACGCCCCCTCCGCGCCCCCGACGGCCGCCGAACGGCCCGAGCCGGTCCACTCCACCCCGGCCGCGCAGCCGTCCGGCTCCGAGGCCACCGCGCCGACGGCTTCCCCGGACGCGCCGGATGCGCCGGGCGCCGTCCCGAGCATGCCGTCGGCCCCGGACCCGGCGGGCGCGACCGGCCCCGGCACCGCGGCGCCGGACGCCTCGGTCCCCGCACGCGCACCGGAGGCCCGGAGCGCCGCGACCGAGCAGCGCGACGCCGCGCTCGCGGTCGTGCGGGACGTCGCCCCGGACGAGCCGCGCGAGGTCGTCGTCGTGCGCGGCGACTCGCTCTGGTCGATCGCCGCACGCCACCTGCCGGACGGCGCGACCGACGCGCAGGTCGCCGACGCGGTGCAGCGCTGGTACGCCGCGAACGTCGAGGTCGTCGGCGACGACCCCGACCTCGTCCGCCCCGGCCAGGTGCTCGTCGCACCGAGCGCCTGACGACCGCCTGCCACGAAGGAGCCCGACCGTGACCGCTCCCCTGCTGACCACCGCGGACGTCCAGCTCGCGACCGACGTCGCCGCCCCGTCGCACCGCCGGGCCGCCCCCGCCCCGCCCGAACGGCCCGCGCGCCCCGCCCGCTCCACGAGCGTCCCCGCGGACCCGCCCGCTCGCTTGCTGCGGTGCGTCGGCGATCGCGCCGTCCCGACCGTGGACCTGCGCGACATCGCGAGCGCGCGGGCACCGCAGCACGTCGTGCGGGGACGTCCTCTCGCGCCGCCGACGGCGCCGCTCCCGCTCCCCGACCCGACGGCCCTGTGCTGCGCGGTCGTGCGCGCCGCCGTCGAGGTCGTCCGCGGCGAGCGCACCGTGGGACAGCTCGCGCGGTGGGTGTCCCCCGAGATCTACGAGACGCTCGCCCGACGGTCGCGCCTCGTCGCCGACGGCCCGCGCCCCACGACGACCCGGCCCGTCACCGTGCGCCGCGCCCGGGTGCTGCGGATCGGCGACGGCGTCGCCGAGGGCACCGTCGTGGTCGAGGACGGTGACCGCGTGCGGGCCGCCGCGGCGCGGCTCGAGGCGCGCCGCGGCACGTGGCGCGTCGTCGCCCTCGAGATCGGGTGACCGACCGTCGCCCGAGACGACGGCGGGGCGCGCCACCCCCGGTGGCACGCCCCGCCGTCGTCGCTCCCGTCTCGGCGCAGGCCGGACGGGCGCGGATCACTCCTCGTTCTGGCCGTGGCAGACCTTGTACTTCTTGCCCGAGCCGCACGGGCACTGCGCGTTGCGCGGCGTCCCGGGGAACGTGCGGCCGTCGCTCTCGATCGCGCTCGCCTCGCCGTGCAGCGCCCGGCGTGACCGCCGGCTGGCGTCACCCGAGACGACGGCCTGGCCGGTGCCGTCCTCGCTCGGCGCGCTGTAGGAGAGCGGCACCTGGCGGTCGGGGCCGTCGAGACCCTTCGCGATGAGCGTCCCCGGGCGGTCGCCGCTCGGGCCTCCGAACGCCGCCGGGGTCGCGACCGGGACGGGCTCCGCCTCGACCGGAGCGTCCTGCGCCGGGGCGTCGTCCGTCGCGGGTGCGCCCTCGGCGAGAGCGTCCGCCACGGGGGCGTCCTGCGCCGGAGCGGCGGCCTGCTGGGCTGCTGCCGCGAGACCCGCCGCGGCACCGGCCGAGGCCGCGCCGGCCGCCCCGCCGAGCGCCTGGCCGGCCGCCGACTGCGCGGCCTGCGCCGCGTCCGCGACCGAGATCGCCGGCGCCTGGCCCGGGGCGGCGCCCGGCTCGGCGACCTTGACCTCGAGGTTGAAGAGGTACCCGACCGTCTCCTCCTTGATGGCCTCGGTCATCGCCTGGAAGAGCTGGAAGCCCTCGCGCTGGTACTCGACGAGCGGGTCGCGCTGCGCCATCGCGCGCAGGCCGATGCCCTCCTTGAGGTAGTCCATCTCGTAGAGGTGCTCGCGCCACTTGCGGTCCAGGACCGAGAGCGTCACGCGCCGCTCGAGCTGGCGCATGTTCGCCGCGCCGAGCTGCTCCTCGCGGTTCTGGTAGGCGATGCGGGCGTCCGAGAGGATCTCCTCGAGCAGCAGGTCCTGCGACAGCCGGGTCGCCCCGCCCGCCTGCTCGACGACCTCGTCCGGCTCGATCGAGATGGGGAAGACGGCCTTGAGCGCGGTCCACAGGCCGTCCAGGTCCCAGTGCTCCGGGTTGCCCTCGGCCGTCGCGCCCTCGACGTACGCCGTGACGACGTCGGTGAGGAAGTGCTGCACCTGCTCCTGCAGGTCCTCGCCCTCGAGCACGCGGCGGCGCTCGTCGTAGATGACGGTGCGCTGGCGCGACAGGACGTCGTCGTACTTGAGCACGTTCTTGCGGATCTCGAAGTTGCGCGACTCGACCTGGCCCTGCGCGCTCGCGATGCCGCGCGTGACCATCTTCGACTCGAGCGGCACGTCGTCGGGGAACCCGGCGCGGTTCATCATCGACTCGGCCAGGGTCGAGTTGAACAGGCGCATGAGGTCGTCCTGCATCGACAGGTAGAAGCGGGACTCGCCCGGGTCGCCCTGACGGCCGGAACGACCGCGGAGCTGGTTGTCGATGCGGCGCGACTCGTGACGCTCGGTGCCGAGCACGTAGAGGCCGCCGAGCTCGCGGACCTCGTCGTGCTCCGCCGCGACCGCGGCCTTCGCCTTCTCCAGCGCGTCGGGCCAGGCCGCCTCGTACTCCTCCGGGTTCTCCGCGGCGTCGAGGCCGCGCGCCGCGAGGTCCGCGACCGCCATGAACTCGGCGTTGCCGCCGAGCATGATGTCGGTTCCACGACCGGCCATGTTCGTCGCGACCGTCACGGCGCCCTTGCGGCCCGCGAGGGCGACGATCGAGGCCTCGCGCTCGTGCTGCTTCGCGTTGAGGACCTCGTGCGGCACGCCCTGCTTCTTGAGCTTGGAGGACAGCAGCTCGGACTTCTCGACGCTCGTCGTGCCGACGAGCACCGGCTGGCCCTGCGCGTGCCGCTCGACGATGTCCGCGACGACCGCGTCGAACTTGCCCTCCTCGTTCTTGTACACGAGGTCGGGCTGGTCGACGCGCTGCATCGGCCGGTTCGTCGGGATCGGCACGACGCCCAGCTTGTACGTGCCCTGGAACTCGGCCGCCTCCGTGTCCGCGGTACCGGTCATGCCCGAGAGCTTGGAGTACAGGCGGAAGTAGTTCTGGAGCGTGATCGTGGCGAGCGTCTGGTTCTCCGCCTTGATCTGCACGCCCTCCTTGGCCTCGATGGCCTGGTGCATGCCCTCGTTGTACCGGCGGCCGGGCAGGATGCGCCCGGTGTGCTCGTCGACGATCATGACCTCGCCGTTGAGCACCACGTAGTCCTTGTCGCGCTTGAAGAGCTCCTTCGCCTTGATGGCGTTGTTGAGGAACCCGATGAGCGGCGTGTTGAGGGACTCGTAGAGGTTGTCGATGCCGAGGTAGTCCTCGACCTTCTCGATGCCCGGCTCGAGCACGCCGACCGTGCGCTTCTTCTCGTCGACCTCGTAGTCCGAGCCCGGGCTCAGGCGGCGCACGACCTTCGCGAACTCGCCGAACCAGCGGTTCGTGTCGCCCGACGCGGGACCGGAGATGATGAGCGGCGTGCGCGCCTCGTCGATGAGGATCGAGTCGACCTCGTCGACGATCGCGAAGTGGTGGCCGCGCTGCACGAGGTCGTCCGTGGACCACGCCATGTTGTCGCGCAGGTAGTCGAAGCCGAACTCGTTGTTCGTGCCGTACGTGATGTCCGCGGCGTACTCCTGGCGGCGCTGCGCGGGCGTCTGGCCGGACAGGATGACGCCGGTCGTCAGGCCCAGGAAGCGGTAGACGCGGCCCATGAGCTCGCTCTGGTACTTCGCCAGGTAGTCGTTCACCGTGACGACGTGGACGCCCTTGCCCTCGAGCGCGTTGAGGTACGCGGCCGTGGTCGCGACGAGCGTCTTGCCCTCACCGGTCTTCATCTCGGCGATGTTGCCGAGGTGCAGCGCCGCGCCGCCCATGAGCTGGACGTCGAAGTGCCGCTGGCCGAGCGTGCGGCGCGAGGCCTCGCGCACCGCGGCGAACGCCTCGGGGAGCAGGTCGTCGAGGGTCTCGCCGGCCGCGAGGCGCGCCTTGAAGCGGTCGGTCTCCTCCCGCAGCTCCTCGTCGGTGAGATCCTCGAAGCCCGGCTCGAGCTTGTTGACCTGGTCGGCGAGGCCGGACAGCTTCTTGAGGATCCGGCCCTCGCCGATGCGAAGGACCTTGTCGAGGATCGAAGGCACGCAGGACTCCCGTATCGATCGGTGCCCGGGCCGGGTGGTCCGGGAGCAGCGCCGACGCTCTCCCGCGCGGGCGCGCACGGCAGCGGACGTCGGCAACGTCACACAACATCGTAGGCGAGTCGGAGCGACGTCGGACCCGCCCGGGTTTCGCCGACGACGAACCTCGCCGGCGAGACCCGCGCCAGCCTACGACGGCACGGGTCCCTCCGGCAGGCGCGCCCACCGACGGCGGTCGGCCCGTCAGGCGCCCGCCACCTCGGCCGCGAGCGCCGGCGCGAGGTCGCCCGACGGCGCGACGTCGACCTCGGGCACGCCCAGCCACCCTCCGAGCACGCGGAGCTCGGCCGCGAGGCGGGCCGCGGTCTGCTCCCCCGCCGACTGCTCGCGGTGCGCCGACAGCACCCGCAGGACGCCCGCCCGCCGGTCGGCCTTGAGGTCGACCCGCGCGGTGAGGTCCTCGCCCTCGAGGAACGGCAGGACGTAGTAGCCGTGGACCCGCTTCGGTGCCGGCACGTAGATCTCGATCCGGTAGTGCACGTCGAACAGCCGCTCGAGCCGCGTGCGCTCGAACACGAGCGGGTCGAACGGGTTGAGCAGCGTCGTCGCCGTCGCGCGACGCGGGAGCGCGGCGTCCGCGTGCAGGTACGTCGGCTCGTCCCAGCCCCGCACCGTCACGGACCGCAGGGTCCCGGCCTCGACGAGCTCGTCGAACGCGGTGCGCACCGCGGGCCCCCGGAGCCGGAAGTAGTCCTTGAAGCAGCGCAACGTCCCCACCCCGTGCGCGCGGGCCCCGATCTCGAGCAGGGCGCGCACGGCGTCCGCGTCCGCGACGGGCGGGGCCGCGAGGGCCTCCGGCGGGAGCACGCGCTCCGTGAGGTCGTAGCAGCGCTCGAAGGCGCCGTTGCGACGCGCCGAGGTGATCTCGCCCGTGAAGAAGAGGAACTCGAGCGCACGCTTGGCGACCGTCCAGTTCCAGCCCCACTGCGAGCGGTCGCGCGGGTGCGCCCGGCCCTCGGCCTCCAGGATCTCGTGCACCTCGCTCGCCGTGATCGGACCGCGCTCCGTGACGAGGCGACGCACGTCGACCACCGCCTCGGAGTGGCTCATCTCCACCGCGCTGATCGTCCCCCACGCCTCGGTCCGGTACCGACGGCGGCGCCACTCCAGCAGCGGCCACGTGCTCGGCGGGACGTACGACGCCATGTGCGCCCACGTCTCCACGAGCCGTCGCGGGGCGCGACCCGCCGCGCGGTCGAGCAGCGCCGTGTCGTACGGGCCGAGGCGCGCGTACAGCGGCATGAGGTGCGCCCGCGCGAGCACGTTCACCGAGTCGATCTGCAGCAGCCCGAGGCGGTCGATCACGCCCTGGACCTGCCGCATCGTCGGCGCCCGCCCGACGGTCCCGTCGTACGGACGCTCCCGGTGCAGGCCCTGGGCGGCGAGCGCGACACGGCGCGCCAGGGACAGGGACATCGACTCGGACCTCGACGGCATGACGACCACCCCCCGATCCTGCCGAACCCCACCCACACCCGCCCCGTGCCGAACAGGCGATCCTGGCGCGTCCCGGTCACCGGACGCACCACGACCACCTGCTCGGCCACCCCGGAGGGCCCGGTCGTGGCGGGACGGAGACGGCGGACGGGACGGGCCGGCAGCGCGACGCGCCCGGACCCGAGGAGGGTCCGGGCGCGTCGGCGAGGGTCAGGCGGTCTTCTCGACCGCGGCGTCGGCGCAGTCGCAGGACGTGTCGAGCGCGACGACCCCGTACGTCCAGCCGCGGCGCCGGTAGGCGACGGACGGGCGCGAGGTCTCCACGTCGACGAAGAGGAAGAAGTCGTGGCCGACCATCTCCATCTCGTACAGCGCGTCGTCCACGGTCATGGGTTCCGCGGAGTGCAGCTTCTGCCGGATGACGACGGGCGAGTCGCCGAGGGTGGTCTCGACGGCCTCCCCGGGCGCGGTGGGCGCGGTCGGCGCCGGCGGCGGGGGTGCGGCGTGCGTGGCCGGGTCGTAGGGGCGCACGTCGACGGGCGGCACGACGGTGTGGTTGCGGTGGTCCTTGCGACGGTCGCGGGCACGGCGCAGGCGCTCGGCGAGCTTGTCCATCGCGAGGTCGAGGGCGCCGAACCGGTCGTCTGCCGCAGCCTCGGCACGGACGACGGGTCCCTTG
Organism: Cellulosimicrobium sp. CpK407; assembly: GCF_051844275.1. Classification (NCBI taxonomy): domain Bacteria; kingdom Bacillati; phylum Actinomycetota; class Actinomycetes; order Micrococcales; family Promicromonosporaceae; genus Cellulosimicrobium; species Cellulosimicrobium sp. CpK407. The sequence continues at coordinate 19,784 of NZ_JBGNYC010000014.1, read as the reverse complement.
GCGCGCACGGTCAGCTCGACGCGTTCGCGAACTCCGGAGAGCCTCGGGTTGTTCTCGTGGGTGACCTCGACGTCCACGCGCTGCGCCGTCGGCGCGAGCTGCTGGACCTTGGCGAGCTTGTCCTCCACGTGCCGGCGGAAGCGGTCTGCCACTTCCGTGTGCCTGCCGACGACGACGATCTCCATGTGAGCCTCCGCGAGGATCTTGTGCGGCGCCCGGCTCGATGCGTCCGAGCGCCTCGTTCGGATTCGGTAGGAGCACCCGTTCCCGGGTGCGGTGGGCTACCACCTCCTTGCGGCGCGAGGCCGCGCGCTCGGTACGCTCGCGCGGCGTCGGACGTGCCCTGCACCTCCGTCGTCCGCGGCGACTGGCCCTCAGACTAACCCGCGCCCCGGGGTGTCGGCAGCACCAACGGGAGGTGAACCGGAGGACCTTCGGCCCCGCCCGTCCGACGGGGTTCCACCCGCCTCCCCCGGCGCCCGGCGACGCGTCGACGGCGCGGGCGTCGCGGCCAGCACGAAGGCTCCCAGCACGGGCATCCCGGCGCGGGAGAGGGCGGTCTCGCACGCGGCGAGGGTGGCCCCGGTGGTGAGGACGTCGTCGACGAGGAGGCACGCGAACCGCTCCTGGACGACCGCCCGCGCCCGGCGCCCGGTCACGGGTCCCGCCGCGAGGCCGACCGCCCCGAGGCGGGCACCGCGCGCCCGCGCGCCGAGCCCGACCTGGTCGCGGACCGGTCCCCACTGGGTCAGCAGGGGCACGGCCCGCGCCGGCGTCCCCGCGGTGGCGAGACCCGCGGCGACCGCCCGCGCGAGCACGACGACGGGGTCGCGCCCGCGGGCCCGGCGCGCGGCGGCGGACGTCGGCGCGGGCACGACGAGGACCGGCCCCGCCGGGGCGCCGGGACGGGCGCCGAGGGCCTGGCCCAGGTCGGCACCCGCCCGTCCGGCGACGGCTCCCAGCGGGCGGTCGAGGTCGGCCCGCCCGCGGTCCTTCCAGGCGACGACCACGCCGCGCACCGGGCCGGCGTAGTGCGCCGGGGCCCAGACGGGAAGGGGCGCGACGCCGTCGAGCCGGTCGAGGCGGGGAGCCGCCTGCTCGCGGCGCCGCAGCGGTGCGCCCAGCGGCGCGAGGCAGTCGCGGCACCACCGCACGTCGGGACGGTCGCACCCCGGGCACGCGACCGGCAGCACGAGGCGCGCGACGTCGTCGAGAGCACGGAGGAGCACCGGACGAGCATGCCCCCGGGCGCGGCCTGCGCGCGGGTGCGGCGGCGAGCCCTGTGGACGACGACGGCCCGCGCCCCGGACCGGCGCCCGGCGTCGGGTCCTGGGGCCAGGGCCTGTGGTCGGGCCCCGACGAGGGCGAGCCGAGGCCCCGGTCAGCCGGGGTAGGTGGGCAGGCGCACCTCGGTCGCGACCTTCGTCCAGAGCGTCGAGGTGCCCGCCGCGTAGAGGCTGCTGTCGCTGGTCCCGACGAGGGTCGTGGCGATGCCCGTCGCCGAGGCGAGGGACACGGCGTCCTCGACTGGCGACGAGGCCATCGTCGGTCCACCGACGGGGACGCGCTGCACGACGGGGTCCGCCGTCCCGACGGTGCGGCCGAGCACCCCCAGCAGGGCCCGGTCCACCCACGTGACCTGGGTGGCGGCGACCACCGGTTGCCCCACGCGGACCGGCTCCGAGAGCTGGGTCGGGCGACCTGCCTCGTCGCGGACGATGCCGGCGACCTGGATCTGCGCCCCGCTCCCGGCGTCGCTCACGACGGCGACCCGCGCGCCGTCCGGCGCCACGCGCACCGACATGATCGTGCGGCCCTCGAGCCAGGGTGCCGCGACGGTGGAGACCGCCGCGTCGGACCCCGCCCCGCGGAGGTCGACGACCTGGAGCGTGCCCGCCTGCACCTGCGGCCCGCTCCACAGGTACTGGAAGCGGTCGATCGACGGCGCGAGGAGGTTCGACCCCGTGAGCAGCGTCGTCGGCCCGGACTCCGCGGTGGGCGCCGTGACGATGCGGCCGCCCCCGTCGCGGACCACGTACGTCGCGTCGGAGGACCGTCCGCGGAAGGCGAGGGCCGTGGGCTGGAGCCCGGTGAGCGGCGCGGCGGACGCGACCGCCTTGGTCGTGCGCCCCTCGAGGCTCATGATCTGGTCCCCGGACAGGACGACGGGATCGTCGGGCGTGGTCGCGACGCCGATGGTCGGGACCTCGTCCGCGGAGAGGGTGGACCCGCCCACCCCGATCGTGATCTCGACGCGTCCTCCGAGGGACGCCTGGAGCTGGGCGAGGAGGAGGGCGCGGTCGGCGGGCGGCGCCTCCGTCACGGGCTCGTTGAGCGGCACGATGACGGCGCCCTCGCCCGGCGGGACCGAGTCGATGCTCAGCGCGGTGCCCTCGGGGGCGACGGTCGCCACGGAGCCCGCGAGCCACTCCGAGGGACCGTTCAGCGTCTCGCGCACCGCGAGCGCCTGCCAGTTGCGGCTCGGGAACCAGCGCGCGTCGGGCACGAGGTAGGCGCGGTCGACCGTCGGGAAGTAGAGGTTGACCTGCTTGTACGTCTGCGCGAAGTTCGCCTCGGTGATCGTCAGGCCGTCGTCGACGGCGTCGATGCGCCACTGGTCGTCGTCGTCGCGCACGAGCCCGTAGGAGATCTCGATCGTCTGCCCGGGGGCCTGCTCGGTGTAGACGCCGTGCTCGTCGACGGTGCCGGTGAGCTCCGCGGTCGTGCGGACCGTCGTGACCCCGTCCTCGAGCGTCGACTCGTCCACGACGAGCTCCGGCTCTCCCGCGAGGATCGCGACCTGCGCGAGCGGCGACCACTCCTCCTGCACCTCGGACGTGAGGAACTCCGAGGCGACGTCGAACGAGCTCCGCGCGCCCTGGGCCTGCGCCGCGAGGAACCCCTGGACGATCTGGGTCGGCGACGCGTCCCGGATCGGGGCCGCGGCGCTCACGAACGGCTGGCCCGGGTCCTCGGGGGTGGCCTGCCCCTCGGTGACGGGCCCGGAGGTCGGGATGGAGGCGCACGCGCCGAGCGCGGCGACCAGCGCCGTCGCGAGCCCGGCGGCGAGCGCGTGCCCGGCCCGCCGACGCAGGGTTAGACCGTGCAGGGTCCCGGTGGTGGTCATCGCGCCTCCCGCACGTCGTCGCCGATCAGGTGCTCGTCGCCGGTCCCGGGCTCGGCCCCTCGGCCGGGGTGCCCGGCGTGGTCGCGCGGCAGGACGACGGGGATGCCGCCCGTGACCGACGGGAGGTCGGCAGGACCCGCCGTCCCCTCGACGTCCTCGACGACCGGGGTCGTCGCGCTCCACTCGGCGGGGAGACCGCGGCCGACGGCGGCCTCGGCGACGAGCGGCAGCGGCGAGGACTGGAGCCGGATGCCCGCGCGCCGAGGGAGCGTGAGCCGGAAGCTCGCGCCGCGGCCGGGACGACCCCACGCCTCGAGCCAGCCGCCGTGCAGGTGCGCGTCCTCGAGCGAGATCGCGAGGCCGAGGCCCGTCCCGCCGGTCGTGCGGGCGCGGGCCGGGTCCGCGCGCCAGAAGCGGTCGAACACGTGCTGGACCTCGTCCGGGGTCATGCCGACGCCGTGGTCGCGCACCGCGATCGCGACGGCGTGCCCGTCGCCCTCGACCGTGATCTCGACGGGCCGCTCCTCGGCGTGCTCGATCGCGTTGACGACCAGGTTGCGGACGATGCGCTCGACGCGACGCGGGTCGATGTCGGCCGTGACCGGCTCGTCCCCGAGGTGGACGGACAGCCACACGCCCTTGCGCTCGGCGAGCGGGGCGGCGTGGTCGACGGCGGCGTTGACGACGTCGCGCAGGTCGCGCCGCTCGGCGTCCAGGACCGCGGCGCCCGCGTCGAACCGGCTGATCTCGAGCAGGTCCGCGAGGAGGTCCTCGAACCGGTCGAGCTGGGCCTGCAGCAGCTCGGTCGAGCGCCTCGAGACGGGGTCGAAGTCCTCGCGCGAGGAGTACAGCACCTCGGACGCCATCCGGATCGTCGTGAGCGGCGTCCGCAGCTCGTGGGAGACATCGGAGACGAACCGGCGCTGGAGCATCGACAGCTCCTCCATGCGCCCGATCTGCTCCTGCAGCCCCTGCGCCATCTCGTTGAACGAGTGCGCGAGCGACGCCATCTCGTCGTGCCCCTTGACCGGGAGCCGCTCGTCGAGGCGGCCGTCGGCGAGGCGCTCCGCGACGGTCGCCGCCTGCCGCACGGGCAGCACGGCCTGGCGCGTGACGAGCGCGGTGATGCCGACGAGCAGGGCGAGCAGCACGAGCGCACCGACGAGCAGGACCGACTGCAGGAAGCGCAGCGTCTCCTGGTCCGCCCTCAGGTCGTAGAGGTAGTAGAGCTCCCAGGTCCCGGCGACGGGCACCTCGACCGTCGAGCCGACGACGATGCCCGGCACGACCGGCGAGTCCGGGTCCGCCGGGTCGACCGGGATGGCGACCGACTGGAGGTACTGCTCGCCGTCCGCGGAGACCGTGGCCGCGCGCATCTCGGGCGTGACGAGGTCGGTGAGCTGCGGGTTCGTCGACAGGTCGAGGAACCCGACGGTGCTCGACCCGCCGGCCTGCCACAGGAAGACGTCGCGCGACGAGCCCGTGCTCTGCAGCATCGAGAACAGGTCGAACAGCAGCGACTGCGCCTCGGTCGCGTTCGCCGCGGGCGACGCGTCGAGCGTGTTGCGCGCCTGCTGCGTCGACTGCGCGCTCTCCAGGTCCACCTCGTCCGCGCGCCGCTCGTAGAGCCCGTCGCGCATCGCGTCGGTGAGGTACGCGCCCAGCGCGCCGACGGTGAGGACGCCCACGACGAGCGCGGACGTGACGACGCGGAGCTGCATCGAGGAGCGCCAGCGCCACACGACGCGGCGGGCCGTGGCGCGCGCGCGGCGTCGGACCCGGCGCCAGAGCCCCCGCCAGCGCCCGTCGGTGGAGCCGGCCGTCGCGCTCACGTGCGGGTCGCGCCCGCCTTGTACCCGACGCCGCGGACGGTCAGCACGATCTCCGGGTTCTCCGGGTCGTGCTCGATCTTCGAGCGCAGGCGCTGCACGTGGACGTTGACGAGGCGCGTGTCCGCGGCGTGCCGGTAGCCCCAGACCTTCTCGAGGAGCACCTCGCGCGTGAAGACCTGCCACGGCTTGCGCGCGAGCGCGACGAGGAGGTCGAACTCGAGCGGGGTCAGCGAGACCTGCTCGCCGCCGCGCGAGACGCGGTGGCCCGTCACGTCGATCTCGACGTCGCCGATCGACAGGTGCTCGGGGGCCGGCTCCTCCGTGCGGCGCAGGCGCGCGCGGATGCGGGCCACGAGCTCCTTGGGCTTGAACGGCTTGGAGATGTAGTCGTCGGCGCCCGACTCGAGACCGAGCACGACGTCGACCGTGTCGCTCTTCGCGGTGAGCATGATGACGGGCACGCCCGACTCGGCGCGGATGAGGCGGCACACCTCGGTGCCGTCCTTGCCCGGGAGCATGAGGTCGAGGAGCACGAGGTCCGGCTGGGTGCTGCGGAACGTCTCGAGCGCGAGGTCGCCGTCGGCGCAGAAGACGGGCTCGAATCCCTCGGAGCGCAGGACGATCCCGATCATCTCGGCCAGAGCGGTGTCGTCGTCGACCACGAGCACACGAACCTTCATGCGGACATCTTGCCATCGACGGGCCGCGGCTCGGAGCGGCCCGGCGCCCCCGGCGCGGGTGAACCCGACCCGCCGCCACCTCGTGCCGACCCGTCGTGCAGCCCCGCGTGCCGGTGGGACGCGGCGGGCCGGGACCGCCGTGGTGCAGGGCCGCGTACTAGGGTGGCCTCGCCGCCGTCGCCCGATCCTCGCACGGCGGCCTGGACCGACGCCCGAGCCGACCCGGGGGACCACGAGCACATGAGCACACCCGACACCTCCGGCACGCCGGACGGTGCCACGCCCGACCCGACGGCGGCACCCGGTCCGACGACGCCCGTCGGCCCCACCCCGGGCGACGACGCCGGCGGCTGGGGAGCCCCCGCGTACGGCGCACCCGGCTACGGTGCGCCGGGCAGCACCGCCCCGCAGCCGCCGCAGCCCCAGTACGGCCAGTACGCCCCCGGGTACGGGCCCGGCCAGGTCCCGACGGCGGACCAGCCGCCCGCGCCCGCCGCACCCGGCGGGTGGGGGCAGCCGTCGTCCGGACAGCCGCAGGCTCCGGGCGGGTACGGCCAGCCGGCCTACGGGCAGGGGCAGTACGGCCAAGGGCAGTACGGGCAGCAGCAGTACGGCCAGCAGCAGTACGGCACCCCCGGCTACGGCCCGCCCGCCGGGTTCGGGGGCGCGCCCTACGTGCCACCCGCCGCGAAGCCGGGGATCGTCCCGCTGCGTCCGCTGTCGCTCGGCGAGGTCTTCGACGGCGCGTTCGGCGCCATCCGCCACAACCCGCGCGTCATGCTCGGCATGAGCACGCTCGTCGTCGTCGTCGCGACCGTCATCGGGGCGCTGCTGGGATGGGCGTTCTCCGGCTACTTCGCGGACCTCTTCCTCTCCCTGCCCAGCGAGTCCGGGCTCGGCGGGATGGAGAACGACTTCGCGATGCTCTACTCGAGCACGCTCGGGACCGGGCTGACGACGAGCCTCGCGACCCCCATCGTCAGCGGGCTGCTCACGGTCTCCATCGGGCAGTCCGTCATCGGGCGCAAGGCCACGATCGGGGAGGTCTGGGCCCAGGTGGGCCGCCGCGCGTGGTTCCTCATCGGCTTCTCGCTCCTGCTGGGCCTCGCGTGGGCGGTCGCCGTCGCGCTGGTCGTGCTCCTCGTCGCCCTCGGCTTCGCCGCCACGACCGGGCTCGGGGTGGTCCTGCTCGTCGTCGCCCTCCCGGGTCTCCTGGTGCTGGCCGTCTGGGTGGGCACGCGCACCGGGCTCGTCCCGCCGGCGCTCGCGCTCGAGGGCCAGCCGTTCTGGGCGACGGTCCGGCGCTCGTGGCTCCTGACGCGCGGCAGCTTCTGGCGCCTGTTCGGCATCTACCTGCTCGCCTACGTCGCGATGTACGTCGTCGTGCAGATCGTCGTCTCGCCGTTCAGCATCGTCAGCACGTTCCTCCTCGCCGCCGGCCAGGGCTTCGTCGCGAACGCCCTGCTGGCGCTCGGCGTCGCGCTCTCGACGATCGTCATGACGCTGTTCCTGGGGAGCGTCGTGGCGCTGCTCTACATCGACGTGCGCATGCGGCGCGAGGGCCTGGACGTCGAGCTCGCCGCCGCGGCGAACGCGCAGCCGCCGGCATGACGCTGCGGTCGCTCGCGGCCGACGTGCCCGTGCAGCCGGACGCCGACGAGGCGCGCCGGTGGCTCGTCGAGGAGCTCGCGAAGCCCGAGTACCGCACGGAGCCGTCGCTCCTGCAGCGGTTCCTCGACTGGCTGCTCGGGCTCTTCGACGGCGCACCCACGATCGACCTGGGCGGCCCGCTCACCGCGGTGCTCGTCGTCGCGGTCGTGCTCCTCGTGGCCGGCATCGCCTACTGGGTCGCGGGCCCGGTGCGCCTGTCGCGCCGGGCGACGTCGTCCGTCGTCGTGCAGGACGACGACGCGCGGACCGCGGCCGAGATGCGCGCGGCGGCCGACGCCGCGGCGTCCCGGGCCGACTGGGCGACCGCCACGCTCGAGCGCTTCCGCGCCGTCGTCCGCTCGCTCGAGGAGCGGGCCGTCCTCGACGCCCGTCCCGGGCGGACCGCGTGGGAGGCCGCCGAGGCCGCGGGCGAGCGCGTGCCCGACGTCGCGGACGGCCTCGCCCGCGGCGCGCACCTGTTCGACGACGTCGCGTACGGCAAGGCGGCAGTCGGGCCCGAGGCGGACGCGTTCCTGCGGGCGCTCGACGAGCGCACCCTCGCGACGCGCCCCGCCCTGCGGCCGGAGCTCGCGACGACGGCCGCGCCGGCCCCGGGCGGTGACGACGCATGAGCACCACGACGTCCGCGCCCCCGTCCGGGGACGGCACCCGGGCCGTCACGACGGCGCACGTGCCCGTCGTCGGCGACGGCACGACCGCCGGGTCGCGGGCCCGGAGCCGGTGGCGACGCGCCCGCTGGCCCGTCGCGGTGGTCGTCGCGCTCCTCGTGCTCGCCGGCCTGTCCGCGATCGCGCGCCCCACGACCTCGGCGACGCCCCTGGCACCCGACAACCCCGGCCCCGACGGCGCGCGCGCCCTCGCCGAGGTGCTGCGCGACCAGGGCGTCGAGATCACGTACGTGACGACGGTCGCGGACGCGGTCGCGGCGTCCGCCGACGGGGGGACCCTGCTCGTCGCGCAGGGCGACTTCCTGCTCGACACGCAGGTCGACGCGCTCGTCCGCACGCCGACCGACCTCGTCCTGGTGGCTCCGCCCGACGTCCTGCTCTCGTCCGCGACCGACGACGGCGCCGAGCTCGCCTACGACTGGGGGTCGGGGTCGTCCGCCCGGTCGGCGCGCTGCGACGACCCGGCCGCGGAGGCGGCCGGGGCGCTGCGCTCCGACGGCGTCGGCTTCCACGCGCTCGACCGGACGACCGTCCTGTGCTTCCCCTCCGCCGACGACCCGTCGATCGGCGCCTACCTCGTGCACGAGACCGACGAGCGGAGCGTGCGCGCCGTCGACACGGCCGCGGTGCTGCGCAACGACTCGGTGACCGACGACGGCAACGCCGCCCTCGCGCTGTGGACGCTCGGTGCGCACGACCGCCTCGTGTGGCTCGTGCCCGACCCGTTCGACACGTCGCTCGGCGGCGGCGAGGACGAGCAGACCCCGGCGCTCTCCCTCCCGCCGTGGTTCGGCGTCGTCGCGCTCCAGGTGCTCGTCGTCGCGCTCGTCGTCGCGCTGTGGCGCGGCCGCCGGCTCGGCCGGCTCGTGACGGAGGACCTGCCGGTCGTCGTGCGCGCCGCCGAGACGACGCGCGGCCGCGGCCGCCTCTACCGGCGCGCCGGAGCGCGCGGGCACGCCGCCGCCGGGCTGCGCGCGAGCGCCGCGGACCGGCTCGCGAACCGGCTCGGCCTCCCGCGCTCCGCCGACGCGCCCGCCCTCGTCGACGCGGTCGCCCGCGCGACGGGTCGGCCGGGCGACCAGGTCGCCCAGCTCCTGTACGGACCACCACCCGCCGACGACGCGGCGCTGCTCGAGCTCGCGCGTCACCTTGACCGGATCGAGAGCGAGGTCTACCACTCGTGACGCACCACCCCGACGGCTCCGTGCCGCAGCCCGACCGCTACGCGCCGCCACCGCACCAGGAGCAGCCGCACACCCAGGACCCGAGCGTCGCCGACCGCGTGAGCGCGGCCGCCGGCGCCCCCGGTCACGAGCCCGGACCGCACGGCCCGGGCGTCACGGCGCCCGGCGACGCCGCCGCTCCCCCGGCGGCCTACGGTCAGCCGGGAGTCCCCGCGCCGGCACCCGTGCACGACGCACCGCCCGCGCCGTCCCCCGAGCTGCGCCAGGCCCTCGCCGCCGTGCGCACCGAGGTGGGCAAGGCCGTCGTCGGGCAGGACGGAGCCGTGACGAGCCTGCTCATCGCGTTGCTCTGCAAGGGCCACGTGCTGCTGGAGGGCGTGCCCGGCGTCGCGAAGACGCTGCTCGTGCGCACGCTCGCCGCGTCGCTCGACCTCGGCACCAAGCGCGTGCAGTTCACGCCCGACCTCATGCCCGGCGACGTCACGGGCTCGCTCGTGTACGACGCGCGGACCGCCGAGTTCTCGTTCCGCGAGGGCCCCGTCTTCACGAACCTGCTGCTCGCGGACGAGATCAACCGCACGCCCCCCAAGACGCAGGCCTCGCTCCTCGAGGCGATGGAGGAGCGGCAGGTGTCGGTGGACGGGACCCCGCGCCCCCTGCCCGACCCGTTCCTCGTCATCGCGACGCAGAACCCCGTCGAGTACGAGGGCACGTACCCTCTGCCGGAGGCGCAGCTCGACCGCTTCCTGCTCAAGGTCGTGCTGCCCCTGCCCGAGCGCGAGCAGGAGGTCGAGGTGCTCGCGCGCCACGCTGCCGGCTTCAACCCGCGCGACCTCGCGGGCGCGGGCGTGCGCGCCGTCGCCGGGCGCGACGTGCTCGACCGGGCGCGCGCGGAGGTCGCGCGCGTCCAGGTCGCGCGCGAGGTCCTCGGCTACGCCGTCGACGTGTGCCGCGCGACGCGCCACTCCCCCTCGCTGTCCCTCGGCGTGTCCCCGCGCGGCGCGACGGCGCTGCTCGCCACGTCGCGCGCGTGGGCCTGGCTCTCGGGCCGCTCCTACGTGACGCCCGACGACGTCAAGGCCCTCGCGCACCCGACGCTGCGCCACCGCGTGCAGCTCCGGCCCGAGGCCGAGCTCGAGGGCGTGACCGCCGAGAGCGTGCTCGACACCGTGCTCGCGTCCGTCCCCGTCCCCCGCTGAGGCGTCGCACGTGGCCCTGACGTGGCGCGCCGTCGTGCTCACGGCGCTCGGGATCGTCCCGGTGCTGCTGTTCCCCGTGCCGGGAACGGTGCTCGTGTGGACGCTGCTCGTCGTCGCGCTGTGCGCGCTCGACGCCTCGCTCGCCGCGTCCCCGCGGCGCGTCGCGATCGAGCGGCGCGTCCCGGGCTCGGTCCGCCTCACCGACACGACGACGTCGCGCCTCACCCTCACCAACCTCGCGCCCCGGCGGCTCCGCGCGCTCGTGCGCGACGCGTGGCCGCCGTCCGCGGGGACCCAGGTCAACCGGCACCCGGTCGACCTGCCGCCCGGCGAGGCCACGCGCGTCACGACCGTCCTCGTGCCCACGCGGCGCGGCGAGCGCGTCGCCGACCGGGTCACGATCCGCTCGTTCGGCCCCCTGCGCCTCGCCGCGCGCCAGGCCTCGATCACCGTGCCCGGCCGGCTGCGCGTGCTCCCCGAGTTCGCGTCCCGCCGCCACCTGCCGAGCCGGCTCGCGCGCCTGCGCGAGATGGACGGTCGCGCCGCGGTGCAGGTGCGCGGCGAGGGCACCGAGTTCGACTCGCTGCGCGAGTACGTGCTCGGCGACGACGTCCGCTCGATCGACTGGCGCGCGTCCGCCCGCGGCCGGGACATGGTCGTGCGCACGTGGCGCCCCGAGCGCGACCGGCGCGTGCTCATCGTCGTCGACACGTCCCGCACGTCCGCGACCCGCGTCGGCGACGAGCCGCGCCTCGACGCGAGCATCGAGGCCGCGCTCCTGCTCGCCGCGCTCGCCGGCCGCGCGGGCGACCGCGTCGAGCTCGTCGCGTACGACCGCACCGTGCGCTCTCGCGTCGCCGGGGCCGCCGGCCCGCGCCTCATGCCCGCCATGGCGGACGCCCTCGCACCGCTCGAACCCGCGCTCCTCGAGACCGACTGGCCGGGACTCGTCGGCACCGTCCACGAGCGCCTGTCGCAGCGTGCGCTCGTCGTGCTCCTGTCGACCCTCGACCCCGCCGCCGTCGAGACCGGGCTGCTCCCCGTCGTCGGGCAGCTCACGGCCAAGCACCAGGTCGTGCTCGCCGCCGCGGGCGACCCCGAGGTCGCCGCCCTGCGTGCCGACCGCAGCGGCACCGCCGAGGCGTACGACGCCGCCGCGGCAGCCCGCGGGGAGATCGAGCGCGCCGCCGTGACGACCGTCCTGCGCCAGCGCGGCGTCGAGGTCGTCGACGCCCTCCCCGGCGACCTCGCGCCCCGCCTCGCCGACACCTACCTCGCCCTCAAGGCCGCCGGCCGCCTCTGACGTCCGGGCCGCCGACCGCGAGGTAGAACCTCCGGTCGCGAGAGAGAGCTCCGGGCGTCCTACCTCGCGACCGGCGGTTCTCCCTCGGCGGTCGAGGACGTTCCCTCAGGGGCGAGGTAGGGTCGTGCGGGTCGTTCCACCGAGCTCAGGAGTACCCCGTGGCCTGGCAGCCCACCGATCCCCGACAGCGCGCACGGCGCAACCGTCGCGTCGCGATGATCGTCGTGGCGGCACTCCTCGCGACGTTCCTCATCCCTGCGCTCGCGATCGTGCTGTCCTGACCCGCCGATGGACGACGGGCGGTTCGGGCCGCGGCTGAGCCACGACGACCTCAACCGTGCGCTGCTCGCGCGTCAGCACCTCGACGCCCCCTGCGAGGCGTCGGTGCTGGACGAGGTGCGGCATCTCGTGGGGCTCCAGTCGCAGGTGCCGTCGTCGCCGTACCCCGCCCTGTGGTCGCGGCTCGCGGCGTTCGCGCCCGACGACCTGGGCGTGCTGCTCACCGACCGTGAGGTCGTGCGCGTGGGCGCGCTGCGCGGCACGGTGCACCTGGTCGCCGCGGACGACGCGCTGGGGGTCACGGCGCTGGTGCGGCCGACGCTCGCCGCGTACCTGCGGGCGAAGAACCAGCACGGCGCGGCCCTCGCGGACGTGGACCTCGACGACCTCGAGGAGGTCGCGCGCGACCTGCTCGACGAGCCGCTCACCTCGGTCGAGCTCGGCAGGCGCCTCGCGGTGCGGTGGCCCGACGTCGACCCCAAGCACCTCGCGTACGGTGCGCGCTGCCTGCTGCCGCTGGTCCAGGTGCCGCCGCGCGGGCTCTGGGGCGCGAGCGGGCCGGGGACCACCACCACGTGGACGACGGCGCAGGCCTGGCTGGGCCGCTCCGACCCGGTCCTCGACGCGGTCGCGCACGACACGGACCCCGACGCCGTCCTCGCGACGCGCGTCGGGCTCGTGGGGCGCTACCTGGCGGCGTTCGGCCCGGCCTCCGTGGTCGACGCGCAGCGGTGGTCGGGCCTGACCCGGCTCAAGCCCGCGTTCGAGGTGCTGCGTCCCGAGCTGGTGACGTTCACCGGCCCGGACGGCAAGGAGCTCTTCGACCTCCCCGACGCGCCCCGCCCGCCCGGCGACGCGCCCGTGCCGACGGTCCTCGCGGGCGACTTCGACAACCTCGTCCTCGCGCACGACGACCGGACGCGGATCCTCGGCGACGTGCCGGTCAAGAGCGTCGTGAGCATCAACGGGCAGGTCGCGGCGACGGTGCTCGTCGACGGACTCGTGGCCGGGGCGTGGACGGCGCGCCCGACCACCCCGTCCGCCCCCAGCCGGGCGACGACCGGGGCGACCTCGCCCGACGAGGCTGCGGGCGACGTCGTGCACGTCGAGGTGCGCCCGCTGCACGGACCCGCGGGCGACGCGGCCGGACGCGGCACGGGCGCGGGCGGGCTGGGCGGCGCCGACGTCCGTCGCTCCCCCGCGGACCGGCTCCGCGAGCCCGGCGTGCGCGACGCGGTCGTCGCGCGAGCCGAGGACTGGGTCCGGTGCGCCTGGCCGGGCGCGCGGGCGCGCGTCGTCGTGCACGACTGACCGGGCCCACGACTCCCCGGCCCCGAGCCGATGGCCGGCAGCCGATCCGGGAGCCGAGGAGCCCAGCGCCGGGGAGGAGCCGGGGGGGCTGGAGCCGGGGAAGAACCGTCAGGCCGCGACCGGGGCGACGTCGCCCGCGTGGTCGGCGGTGAGGTCGCCGGTCTCCCCGGCCGCCACCGCACGACGGCCGAGCACGAGCGTGTAGACCCAGAACCCGGCGAGCGCGATCGCGCCGATGACGATCTTGAGCCACCACGGCATGATCGAGCCCGTGACGAAGCCCTCGATCACTCCGGAGATCGCGAGCGCGATGACGAGCCCGATCGCGACGGTGACGAGCGCGCGGCCCTCCTGGGCGAGCGCGCGCGAGCGCGGGAGCGGGCCGGGATCGACCCAGGCCCAGAAGATGCGGAGCCCCGCGGCGCCGGCGACGAACACCGACATGAGCTCGAGCAGTCCGTGCGGCGCGATGAGCTGGAGGAACAGCCCCAGCTCGCCGTGCGCGGCCATCATGCCGCCGGTCGAGCCGATGGCCACGGCGTTCGAGAACAGCACGTACGCGGGGAAGATCCCCGTGATCCCCAGCCCGATGCACTGCGCCGCGATCCAGGCGTTGTTGGTCCAGACGACGGTCGCGAAGTCGAGCCCGGGGTCGTAGTACGACGCGAAGGCCTCGTTCACGTAGTTCTCCTGGACGCTCGGCGGGCCCATCGACGCGAGCCCCTCGGGCGTCGACGCGACCCAGACCCCGGCGACGAGCGCCACGACGACGCACGCGACCGTCACGCCGACCGACCACCATCGGATCCGGTACAGGGCGGCGGGCAGGGACACGGTGAGGAACCGCACGACGTCGCGCCACGCGGGCTCGTGCGCCCCCGCGATGCGGGTGCGGGCCTTGCCCAGCAGCACGGACAGGCGCGAGATGAGCACGGGGTCGGGCGCGACGGAACGGACCGTCGACAGGTGCGTCGCGACGGCCTGGTAGAGCCGGACCAGCTCGTCCGCCTCGGCGCCGTCGAGCGTGCGCCGCGAGGTGAGGGTCTCCAGGCGGTCCCACTGCGCGCGGTGCACGTCGGTGAAGGCGTCGAGGTCCACGACCGATACCCTGCCACACAGGGCGTGCCGCCGGTGCGCCGACCGGCGCGCGGGCACGGACCCGTGACGGAGCGAGGGCGAGGAGCAGCGTGCGGGACGGCATCCTGATCGGCGAGGGCGTGGTCCTCGATGCACGACCGGCGTCGTTCGTCACCCGCGGCCTCGCGCTCTTCCTCGACATGCTCACGCTGTTCGTCGCGCTGTTCGCGCTGCTCTTCGCGACGTCGGGCTCGCTCGAGCTGGTCGACCCGGACTTCGCCCCGGCCATCGGGATCGCGCTCGCCGTCCTCGTCATGGTCGTCGTCCCGACGACCGTGGAGACGCTGTCGCGCGGGCGCTCGCTCGGGAAGCTCGCGCTGGGCATCCGGGTCGTGCGCGACGACGGCGGCCCGGTCCGCTTCCGGCACGCCTTCCTGCGCGCGCTGGTCGGCATCGGCGAGATCTGGCTGACGCTCGGCTCCGTCGCGCTCGTCGCGTCGCTGACGAACGACAAGGGCAAGCGCCTCGGCGACATGGCGGCGGGGACGTACGCGATCCGGGTGCGGGGCGGGCGGCCGACGCTCGCGCCGCTCGTCATGCCGCCGTACCTCGCCGCGTGGGCGTCCCACGCCGACATGCGCCGCCTGCCCGACGGTCTCGCGCTCGCCGCGCGGCAGTTCCTGGCGCGGTCGAACACGCTCCACCCGGCGTCGCGGGCGCGGCTCGGCCAGGAGCTCGCGGGACAGGTCGAGCGGTACGTGGCGCCCGGCCCGCCGCCCGGCACGCACCCGGAGACGTTCCTCCTGGCGGTGCTCGCCGAGCGGCGCGACCGGGACTGGGCGACGGCGCAGCGCGCGCAGGCGCTCGCCCGCGAGCAGGCCGAGCTGCTGCACCGGCTCCCCTACTCGATCCCCGACCCCACGCGCTGACGCCGACGCCCGCGCACGGTGTCAGCGCCCCGCGGGTCCCGAGGCCCCTGCGGCGCCGGCACGTCGCGCGGGGCGGGCGTCCTCGAAGCGACCCACCACGCGGGAGATCCCCAGGAGCACGAGCGCGAAGGCGCCGAACCAGACCGGGCGGCTCGCCCACCAGTCGGCGCTCCCCGGGGCCGGGAGCTGCTGGCCGAGCGCCACGAGCACCGTCCCGACGACGACGATCATCGCCGTGAGGTGCCACAGGTAGACGGTCATCGACCGTCGGGCGAGGCCCGCGACGACGGCGCGGCCACGCCCGTCCGCCCAGCGCACGAGCGGTCCTCGAGCGGCGAGCGCGAGGGCGACGAAGGCGACCGCGTGCAGGACGACGGGCGCCGTGGGCGGCCCGAGGTTCGACATCGCGTCGCCCGGCATGCCGATGAGCGACACCGGATACGGCCCGACGGCGACGAGCAGGACCGCGAGCGCCGCCGACGCGAGCGCGACCCCGACGAGCACGAGCGGCCGCGGGAGGACGGCCACGGGCACCACGCGCCCCCGCCGCACGACCCGCGTCCCCGAGCGCGCGTCGGCGTACAGGAGCCCGATGGCGTAGGGGACGGCCCACACGAGCACGACGTCGACGAGCGCGAGGCGCTCCGCCCCGGCGCCGAAGCGGAGCGCCTCGACGGCGAGCGGCGCGGCGACGAGCGCGCCGACGGTCCACCAGCCCGCGGCGTGCAGCGCGCGCCGCAGGAGCGGCGTGAGCACGACGAGGCCGAGGTACACCGCGAGGAACCACAGCAGCTGCGGCGCGAGCGTCGCGAGCGAGCGGACCGCGTCCCCCGGCAGGCCGGCGGCGAGCAGCACCCCGATCGCGACGACCCACGCCCCGACGAACACCCCGACGGGCCGCAGGAGCCGGGGCACGCGCCGCCCGGCGAGCCGTGCTCCCGCTGCGAGGTCGGCGAGGACGCTGGGGCGCGCCACCACCCGCCCGGCGCCCGCGAGCCCGGGCGCGCGACCGCCGTCGGGCCCGCTCCGCAGCCCGTACGCGGCCGAGGCCCCGGCGGCGAAGAACAGGAGCGCGAGGACCTGCAGCGCCCAGGTGACGGTCCAGCCGGCGCCGTGCGCGAGGGCGTTGCCGATGCGCAGGTGCTCGCCGTCCCACGTCGCGTCCGCCATGAGCCAGTGCACCGTGAGGACGCTGAGCGTCGCGAGGGCCCGCACGGCGTCGACGAACACGTCGCGTCGAGGTCGGCGCGGCCCGTCCTCTCCGGGGAGCGGGGCGGTGCCGGGCGTCCGGGCGGCGCCCGACGGCGGTCGGTCCCGGCGGGCGTGCGGCCCGCCCGCGGACGCCGGTCGGGCGGGGACGGGGCGCGCGCGGGACGGCGCGCGGGTCGGGGACGGCGGCGGCGACAGGACGGCCACGGGATGCTCCAAGGTCGGCGAGCCCGGGAGGATCCCCGGTGCTCACCAGTCTCGAAACATCCCGTTCGTCCCGGTACGGGACGGTCCCCCGACCCCGGCGCGGCGGTCCACCCGGTCCGGCGGGGGTTGTCCCCCGCCCCGCTCAGACCTTGAGGTAGCGCAGCACGGCGAGCACGCGCCGGTGGTCGCCCGCGTCCTGGGGCAGGCCGAGCTTGCCGAAGATCGACGTGACGTTCTTCTCGACCGCGCCGTAGGAGAGAAAGAGCGCCTCCGCGATGGCGGAGTTCGAGCGCCCCTGGGCCATGAGCTCCAGGACCTCCGTCTCGCGCGGCGTGAGGCGCGCCAGCCCGTCGTCGGACCGCGAGGCGCCCATGAGCTGGCTGACGACCTCGGGGTCGAGCACGGTCTGACCGGCGGCGATGCGCGTGAGCGCGTCGACGAACTCGCCGACGTCGGCGACGCGGTCCTTGAGCAGGTACCCGACGCCGCGAGCGCCGCCCGTCAGCAGCTCGCTCGCGAACCGCGTCTCGACGTACTGGGAGAACAGCAGCACCCCGAGGTCGGGGTGCGTCGCGCGCAGCGCGAGGGCGGCGCGCAGGCCCTCGTCGGTGAACGTCGGAGGCATCCGGATGTCGACGACCGCGACGTCGGGCAGCGCGTCCTCGGCCGCGAGCCGGGCCACCCGCGCGACGAGCTCGTCGCCGTCCGCGACCGCGGCCACGACCTCGTGTCCGCGGCGGGTGACGAGCGCGACGAGCCCGTCGCGCAGGATGGCGGAGTCCTCGGCGATGACGAGCCGCATGGTGTCCTTCCGGTCGGGCGGGCAGTGCGACGGCCCCGGCGGGCGGGATGCCCCGGGGACATCGTGCCCGACGGCGCCCGCCCGCTCGGGCAGGACACGGTGGTCCGTGCGCACGTCAGACCCGGACGGGCAGGAGGACGGTGACGACCGTCGGGCCGCCGACCGGGCTGGTGAGCTCGAACGAGCCGTCCACGGAGCGCACGCGCTCCGCGAGGCCCGCGAGGCCGGACCGCTGGCCGTCGGACCCGGGCTGCACGACGCGCGCGCCGCCCTGGCCGTCGTCGCGCACCCGCAGGCGCAGCCGCGCGCCGCGCCCGCTCCCCTGCCGCTCGACGAGCACGTACGCGCCCGTGGCCCGCGCGTGCTTGACCGCGTTCGTGACGAGCTCGGCCACGCAGAAGTACGCGATCGACTCCACGGCCGGCGCGAGCCGGCCGGACGCCTCGACGGCGGGGTCGACGTCGACCGTCACCGGGAGCGGCGAACGTGCCGCGAGCGTCTCGAGCGCGACGGCGAGCCCGTTGTCGAGCGCGGGCGGGTGGATGCCGCGCGCGAGCTCGCGGAGCTCGACGAGCGCCTCCTTGGTCGACGAGTGCGCGAGGTCGACGAGCTCGAGCGCCTCGCCCGGGTCGCCGCCCCCGGCGAGCTGCTCCTTGGCCTCCCCGAGCTGCATCGCGACGGCGACGAGGCGGGCCTGCGTGCCGTCGTGCAGGTCGCGCTCGATGCGGCGCAGCTTGGCGTCCGCGTCCTCGACGGTGCGGCCGCGCGACTCCTCGAGGTCGGCGACGCGCAGGCTCGAGAGGGTCGGGCCGAGCAGCGCCACGGTGAGCGCCCGGAAGAGCTGGGCGAAGCCCCGCGTGACCTGCGCCCAGAGCCAGAGGAAGAGCAGCCCCACCAGGACGAGGCCGAGCTGGCGCACCGGGGTGTCGACGTACCAGTCGACACCGAACGACGCGCCGCGGTGCCACGACCCGTCGCTCGCCTGCTGCAGGGGGAGCCAGCGCGACCAGATCCAGTGCGTCGTGCCGCCGAGCCCCACGGCGAGGAAGACGGTGCTCACCACGAAGGACACGATCGCGAGCGGGAACGTGACGACGAGGAAGAGCACGGCCCGCCAGCCGGTCCCGTCGCCGATGCCGCCCCACAGGGTGCTCCAGAAACCGCGCCGCCGGACGTACGGCGCGGGGGCGGCGACGTCGATGCCGAGCGCCGAGCGTGCCAGTGACCGGTACATCGAGCCCCAGCCCCGCCCGCCGACCACGACCCACCCCGCGACCACGAGGCCGATGACCGGCACCAGCATCGCCACGAGGAAGACCACCGCGAACAGCCCGTAGGTGAACGCGAACGGCGCGAGGAGGATCGCGAGCCACAGGTATCCGTACGCGCGCCACGTCTGCCGGTGGAACGGCGCGCCCGCGAACGCCACGCGCTCGCGGTGGTCGACGTACCGGGGGTCGGGCTGCGTGCCGGCGAACGTCGTCGCGTCCGCCGCTGCGACGCCCGTGGGCGCATCCCCCGTCGCGGGGACGGTCGGGGCCAGGGGGCCGTGGGCCGCACCCGGGGTCGGGGTGCCCGACGGCGGGTCGCCCGTCGGCACGACGCTCGGCTGGTCAGGGGTCACGGCAGTCATGGTGCCAGTCTCGGCGAGCCGCGGTCACGGCGACAGGGTGGCGTCCGCCGCGCCGGGGTGGGGACATCCCCCGTGTCGCCCCGGCGCGGCGACCCGTCGAGCGGTCGCCGGCACGGTCACCACGCCGTCCGGGTCAGTGCAGGAGGTACTTGACGCCGATGACCACGCCCGCGAACGCCGCGGCGAGCAGCGTCTCCCCGACGAGCCGTGCGCCCCGGGCACCCGCCCGGTACGCGGCGAGGAAGCCGACGACGCCGAGGAGGAGGACGGTGAACCACACCGCGACGAGCGCGGCGTCCTCCACGTCGAGGCCGAACGCGTACGCGACCAGGTAGACCACGATCCCGGGGACCGCACCGAGCAGCACCCCCACGTTGAGGCGGAGAGCCGCGCGGGTGCGGTCCCACAGGGAGTGACCGCTGTCGCGGAACCGCCCGCTGACCGCGTCGACGTAGCAGTGCGCGAGCCAGTACCCGACCGCGACGAGGCCCGTCGCGACGACCACGCGGTCGCCCGTCGGGGCGTGCACGCTGGACACCGCCATGACGAACCCCGCGACGATCGCGCCGTAGAGCAGGTCGTGCGGGGGCTCGCGCTCCCACCGGTCACCGACCCGGTGCCACAGCGGACGGACGCCCGGGGGCGGGCCCGCGGGCTCGCCGTCGGCCTGCGG